>JADJYT010000010.1 GCA_016719635.1 Sphingobacteriales bacterium
TTTACCGGCAAAGTCGCTGTAATATTTAATGTTTGCTGGCTCATCGATGCTTTAATCGTATTTGTTGTTGTCACCTCTTTAGTTACTCTTATTAATACGGTAGTATCGGATACTGATAGTTTGTGCATTAGAAATCATTTTATTTTAAACGATAGTAGTTATCGCCATTTACATACTCTCTTATCTTCAAACGTATATTTTTAATGACGATGAATTTACACTACCTTTCACTTCACCAATTGCATAAATTGATTATTTCATCCATTCTCTCTACTTCAAAATTTGATAATTCGATTCTGAAGCTGTTGCACAATTTAACTGAATGACGCTTTTCGGTTCGATGAAATTTCCTAACTAAAGAAATTGAATTCAACAGGTAATGTTGAAGGTAGCATAGTAATTAAAAGATACCACTAAATGCTCTTGCCCTTTAAAGTTAAAGTTCCACATATTCTATAGCGGCATTCCATGTTAAAGTAAATTTTGATTTATCGAAAAATTCTGTTGCCCGAGAATACGTACCTGGTAATTTAGAAACGGAAGTGCCATGGCATTGCATCACTATCCAGGTTGTTCATCCCAACAATATCACATACTTGCTGGCATCTTATTAAAACTTGGATGTACATTCGTATTGTAATGTTAAAATCTGATTGTTGAATATAAATAGTAACTTTTGCAGCACCAGAAGATACCGGTGTGATGTCCCAATGACGGCGAGCATAAGGCTGGCCCAACGCTGACTGTAAAGTTGCATCAATAAATAGATCTGCTGTAGTTGCACCTAAAACATTTCCACCAACATTGTCCTTTACTTTAGCAATCACTTCAGCTGTAGTATTGTCGCTAAAAATCTTTCTGCGCCATCTGCAATACTTAATGAAGTAGTAGCATTTGTATTTGCCGGTGCTACCGTAAATGGATTAGAATTTACTAAGCAAGCCCCAACTGTTGACGTTAATTTATAGGTTCCAAAATTAGTTGGATAAATAAAATCATTTGTTTCGCCACTTATATTGCTGCCATTTAATTGCCATTGTTTTGTTGCGTAAGATTGCAATCCAACTGCTTGAAAGTTTTTACCAATATTACAAACTTGATTGACGCCAGAAAGTGTTGGCGATTCGTTTACAATAATATTAGAAATGGTATCACCAATAAAAGATGGTGAAGAATTTATAATGACACGGATTTTGTAGGTGCCTGGTGCTACCGAGTTAGGTATTGAATATGGAATATCGACATTTGTGGCAGAAGGTAAACTTGTACCTAAGATAGTAGGTGACGAAAAATTACCTGATGCATCACTTAATTGCACCTGAATTGGATTGGTTCCTAAATTATTACAGTTTATTTTAACTTTAGTGGTATCAATAGCAGCACGGCATAATACTGTTTGGTTTAACGTGTACTTCATTGGAAGTATTTTCAATTTCACAATCCAATAATCTTCTGCACCATAATTGGCAGTTGTTTTATTTCCAGATGCTGTAGATTGAGAAAAACCTGCAATAATAAATCCACCATCAAGTATAGGTCATTGCATTTGCTTGCTCGCCACCACTACCACCAAACGATTCCTGAATAATTTCATCGCCATTTGCTTCTAAGCTGATTACCCACATATCACTACCACCAAAAGCAACAGATGTTTTGTTTCCTGATATTCCTGCTGCACTTCCACTAATAAGGTAGCTTCCATCACTAGCTTCTTTTAAAGACATACTTGGATCCACGAAGTGGTACCATAGGTTTTTTGCCAACCAATAGCTGCACCATTTGCTTTAACAATCCACATATCTTTTAGTCCATAATTTACGGTGGTTTTATTTCCACTAATACCAGACTCAGAAGTACCTGTTAGAATAATATTATCATCAGAGGTTAGAAATCATATCCTGAAAAATATCATCCTGCGCACCACCAAAAGAATTTTGACTAATTAATGTACCTGTTGCATTAATTTCTACTAACCAATAATCTGCTAAGCCAAATTGTACTGGTCTTTACACCTGAACCAGATGCTGAACGCGAGTAACCACCTAAAATAATATTTCCATTTTGTTTTGTTAAAACTCTTAATGCAACATCTTCAGCAGAGCCACCATAGGTATTTTCCCAAATTTTCACACCTGATGTATTTACTTTAATAATCCAATAATCATAACCACCATAATTAGGTGAAGTTTTATTAGCGTCTGCTGAAGATAAAGACGAACCTACAATTAAATAGCTACCATCTTCTGTTGTTTTACATCATACGCATAATCTGCTAGTGTACCACCAAATGTTCTATCCCATGATTTTGCACCGCTCGATGTTAGTTTAACTACCCAAATATCAAAATTACCATTGTTACTAGCTGTTTTATTTCCACTAATACCAGATTGTGAGATGCCTACTAATAAATAACCACCATCTGCAGTTTGTATAGCTGATTTTAGTTCTTCGTGTTGTGTGCCACCATAAGAGAATTGCCATAAAATATTTCTATTGCTATCAATTTTTGCGACGTAGTAATCACCTAATCCATTTGTGCTTACTGTTTTATTTCCACTTGCCATTGATGAAGAAGTTCCTGCTAATAAAAAACCACCATCTCTGACACTCACAATTTTTAGAAGTTGATCTGATCCTGAACCACCTAAAGATAATTCCCAATCTTTTTGAATTAAATCTGTATTACAGCCACATCTGTTGCTAATAATAAATTGTTTAAACGTATTGGCACCTGTAATGGCAGGACTTGTACTAACAATTCGGATTCTGTAGCCAGTTCCTGCTGCTATATTCGTTGGTATAACACAAGTAGTAGTCAGATTTTGTGCCGCTGCAACTCCTGACCATGTATACGAACCAATTGACGTTGGTGCCGTAAACGAACCAGTTTTATCGCTTAATTGAATTTGAAAGACATTACCAGCATTAAAAGTTCCATTTAAATTATAGCTAACTTCTATAGGTTGTCCTGAACACAATAACTCTGATGGATTGGTTTCTGTTATGGCAATAGTTTGTGCTTCAGCTGAATTAGAGTATGATATGCCTATAAGAATAAGCATAACACACAACGTGTGTAAATAGGGTTTCATGATGTAGGGTTTAAATGTTAATTCAATATTAAATAACATCTAGACTGACCGCAATACTGATTGCCTATTGATTGTGACACTACTAAAAGTAAAAATGAACTAGAATAAATAAAAAAAATGAACTATTTAGTTCATTTTTAACAGATTATAAAATAGTATGTTGTGTTGTTTTGTGACAAAAAATAATTTTGTTAAAGTTTATAAATTGATAATAATCAACCAAAAAATAACTACAAAACAAATTAGATTTTAATACAAAGGAAATTGCGACATAAATTTATTTACATTTTCTTTCAACTCTGAAATTAAACCAGCGTTGGTTGGTTCTTTAATAATCAAATCTATCCACTCCACTACTTGTAGGCAATCTTGCTCATTTAGGCCGCGTGTAGTTATAGCTGCTGTTCCGATTCTGATACCAGATGTAATAAAGGAGACTTATCATCAAAAGGAACCATATTTTATTTACTGTAATTTTCGGCTTTCCCTAAAGCGGCATCTGCCTCTTTGCCTGAAATATTTTTATTTCTTAAATCTATAAGCATTAAATGGTTGTCTGTTCCTCCAGACACTAAATTATAGCCTCTTTTGGTAAATTCATTGGCCATCACACGTGCATTCAGCATTACCTGATCGGCATATTTGCCAAAATCATCGGTTAATGCCTCACCAAATGCTACCGCTTTTGCAGCAATCACATGTTCTAATGGACCACCCTGCATTCCGGGAAAAACACCAGAGTTCAAAACAGCAGACATCATCTTCAACTCACCTTTGGGTGTTTTCTCACCAAATGGATTTTCAAAATCCTTTCCCATCATAATAATTCCACCACGTGGTCCTCGTAATGTCTTATGTGTAGTAGAAGTAACAATATGGCAATGCGGCATCGGATCATTAAGCTTTTTCTTAGCTATCAAACCTGCCGGATGCGCAATATCAGCTAATAATAATGCACCTACCTTATCGGCAATCTCACGGAAACGCTTATAATCCCAATCACGTGCATATGCAGAAGCACCGCATACAATTAATTTCGGTTTTGTTGCTAAAGCAATCTGTTCCACTTTATCCATATCCACTAAACCTGTTTCCTGCTCTACTCCATAAAAATGCGGAACAAAGTGTTTTCCTGAGAAATTCACCGGTGAACCATGAGATAAGTGTCCGCCATGCGATAAATTAAACCCAAGAATAGAATCACCAGGCTTAAGGCAAGCTAAAAAAACTGCTGCATTTGCCTGAGCACCGGAATGTGGCTGCACATTGGCATATTCTGCACCAAATAGTGCACATAATCTATCAATGGCAATTTGCTCAATCTGGTCAACTATTTCACAACCACCATAATATCGCTTTCCGGGATAACCTTCCGCATATTTATTGGTTAAACAAGTGCCCATTGCTTCCATTACCTGTTTAGCTGTAAAGTTTTCAGATGCAATTAACTCAATTCCAACTGTTTGCCTGTGCAACTCATCGTTAATCAGTGAAAATATTTTTTGTCGCGTTCCATGTCGCTAAAATAACAATTTGTAATGAGTAGTTCGTGATGCGTATACAGATTTTATATTATTATTATATAAACGACGCTTTTAGTGTTAATATTTTAAGTAAGACTTATCACTTTAATCTAATAACTTTTATCTTTAACATATGATAGCGATTATTCCGGTAGCTGGTGCCGGCACAAATTTACGACCACACACTTATACGCAACCAAAATCTTTGATTCCTGTAGCCGGAAAACCTATTTTGGGGTTTATAATTGATCAGTTGCTGGAAAATGGTATTCAGGAATTTGTTTTTATAATTGGCTATCTGGGTGAAAAAATCAAGGAATATGTAGAGCACACCTATCCGAATATCAAAAAAAAATACGTTACACAGGAAACCCGCGAAGGCTTAGGACATGCTATCTGGTTGACGAAAAATGTGATTCCAAAGAAGAGTGAAGTAATGATTGTTTTAGGTGATACTATTATAGATGTAGACTGGAAAAATTTATCGGATTAAATACTTCCGCATTAGGCGTAAAAAAAGTAAACGATCCCAGGAAATTTGGCGTTGCTGAATTTGATGCAGAAGGAAACATTATTCAGGTGGTGGAAAAACCAACGATTCCAAAGTCAAATATGGCATTGGTTGGTTTGTATAAAATCAAAGACTTTGATATTCTTTTAAAATCTATTGAGCATAATATAAAAAACAATATTCGCAGCAATAATGAGTTTTATTTAACAGATGGTCTGCAGGAAATGATTCAACGTGGTGTGAAAGTAGAAGGTTTTAAAGTAGACAACTGGTATGACTGTGGTCAAAAGGAAATCCTGTTGAAAACCAATGCATTACTGCTAAACAAACGAAAAAGTTGCATCTTACAAAAAGAATTTGCATAATTGCATTGTAATAGAACCTATTCACATTGGTAAAAATACCGTGATTAAAAACTCTATTATTGGTCCCAATGTAACGATAGGTGATTATGCGAATTTAAATGATTCAATCATAAGAGATTCTATAATAGGGAACTATACCAAACTGAATGATGTTGTTTTATTTAATTCTCTAATTGGCAGCGACTCCTTCATTTGGGGCAGCAGTCAAAGTCTAAACATTGGTGATAATACAGAACTGGATTTGAGATAAAGCAAAAAAGTATGTTTGCAGTAATTGATTTAGAAACCACGGGCGGCAATCCAAACTCGGAACGCATTATCGAGATTGGGATTGTATTGCACGACGGCAGACATAAAATCGGCGAGTATACAACACTTAATTAATCCTGAAAAGAAATCAGCGCCTTTATTTCCACGTTCACCGGCATTACCAATGCTATGGTAAAAAACGCACCCAAATTTGTGGAAGTAGCAGACACCATTCTTGAATTATTAGAAGGAAAAGTGGTGGTAGCACACAATGCAAGATTTGATTATAATTTTATTAAAAGCGAATTCAGGAGACTGAACATCTCTTTCACTAAAAAGAATATCTGTACCGTACAACTCAGCCGGAAAATATTTCCGGAATACAAATCGCATAGCTTAGGCAATATCTGCAGAGACCTGGGTATTGCCGTTGACAACCGGCACCGTGCTTTTGGAGATGCTGCTGCAACAGCACTTTTGCTGGAAAAACTCATCGAGAATGACACCAGACAATTGATTCAGGAATACCTGGCAGATGATATCCATAAGATCCATCTACCCAAAAACTTGCATCCGAGAGTGATTGAATCGCTGCCGGAAGAAGTGGGATTGTTTTACCTGCACGACGAACATGGAAATGTATTGTATCTGGATAAAACCAAAAATATCCGTGAGCATATCTTTACCTTCTTTTCAAAGAAACCAACGGAAAAATATAAACAGCAACTGCATCAAGAAGCACATGATATCAGCTTTGAACTGACCGCGACGAAAATCCGTTGCTGAAGTTTTCTTCCAAATTCAAGGCGGAAAAAATGATGCATTCCATTCTGACCAGCTTCCGCTTAGAGCCAACGTTCAAAAAGATTGATGCTGCCTGGCAGTACAACCAGCGTATGCAGGAAATACTCGCTAAATTTGTCTATCCGCATACTAATTTCTTTATCATCGATGCCGGAAGAGGCGGTACCGAACGCTCTGCCGTTCAGATTGAAAACGGTGAATTTAAAGGGTATGGATTTTTTGAACCCTCCTTCATTCAGCATCCGGAAGAACTGAAAAACAGCATCCGGACAAACCTGGAAATATCGGAAAATAAGAAGATTATTCAGAATTACATCCGAAAATACTCCAAACACGTGGAGCTAATTGCGTACTAGGTATTTATCCAGCTGGCGCAGTTTGAATAGCGCATAAACAATCCGTACCTGCAGCAATACCACCAGCATCAGAGATGCAATACCGCAGAAGGTCACCAGCTTTTTAATATATGTCAGGTCTTCCAGCTCCGTACCCGATTTAATGTGCTGAAATATATTGGAAGCCAGGGTATAATCGTAGTTGTCAAACACCCTACCATATGTGTAGTATTCGTTTAATAAATAAAAGAACAAAGGGACATTTACAATAAACAACAGAATCTTTACAAATACATTCTCCAGTAAGACAGAATGCGACAGAAATGCGGTGAAACGGAAGAACGTGACGATTAAAAACAACGTACCATACATATACAGGTACAATGCACTGCTGATTTTGGGAACAACCGGCAGTACCAGTAAATAAGCGGCAACGGCAGCAAAGGCAAACCAACCCAATTCATAAATTATTTCCAGTACCAGTTTATTCTTCACAGAGATTGTTTGACACAAAAATACACAATCCCTTACTGTATTGCTATTAGTTAAATGTTATCAGTTGTGAAGGTGAATGGCAGACAGATTACTTATTGCTTTTTGATAAATTATAGCCGATAACTTATTACTTTTACAGGAATGAAGTTAGACAAAGCCAAAAAGCAGATCGCCGTCCTGATTGACCCTGACAAGACCAATGCCGTGAAATTACAGCGCATAATTGTTGCCGCGGAAAAAGCATCCGTTGATTTTTTTCTGGTTGGCGGCAGTTTATTACTGAAAAATAATCTGGATGAAACGGTTGCTGTCATCAAAAAACACTCTAAGAAGAAAGTATACCTGTTTCCCGGCAATCCGATGCAAATCACCTCGAGGGTGGACGGCATTTTGTTGCTGAGTTTGATTTCCGGCAGGAATCCCGATTTGCTGATAGGCGCACATGTGCAGGCTGCACCTCTGTTAAAGCAAAGCAAACTGAACATCATCCCGACCGGATACATGCTGATAGAAAGTGGAAAAGCCACCACCGTATCCTATATTTCCAACACGACACCCATACCTGCCGATAAGCCCGAAATTGCCGCCTGTACGGCACTGGCCGGTGAGCAGCTTGGCCTTAAAACCATTTATCTGGAAGCGGGCAGCGGGGCGCAAAACCCGGTTTCGAAAGAAATGATAAAAGCCGTACGGAAGATGGTAAAGATTCCGCTGATGGTAGGAGGCGGTATCCGCAGTGCCTTTCAGGTAGAAGAGGCGTTCTCCGCCGGCGCAGATATCGTAGTGATAGGAACAGCCATTGAAAATGATATTACTTTTCTAAACGAACTAAAGCACACCTCGAGGGTCGGTTAACCCTCGAGGTCGTCAGCATCTATGAAAGGAAGAATCATACAAACCACCGGCTCCTGGTACCAGGTTTTATCCGACGATAAGATCATCACCGCACGCCTGAAAGGGAAATTCAAACTGGAAGATACCGATACCACCAACCCGATTGCGGTAGGCGATCTTGTTTCCCTCGAAGAAACCGACCGCCACGAATTTGTTATTGATGAAATACTTCCCAGAACCAATTATATCATCCGTCAGTCGCCGCGCAATAAACACCAGCGGCACATCATCGCTTCGAATATCGACCAGGCGATGCTGGTGGTCACAATTGCCCATCCCCGCACTTCATTAGGATTCATTGACCGCTTCATTGCCGCAGCCGAATCGTTTCATATTCCGGTAAAAATCGTGCTGAACAAAACAGATTTACTGCAAAAAGAAAAAGAAACGGAGCAGCAGGAATACCTCCGCATCGTTTATAATCACCTGGACTATGAGGTGCTGGAAACTTCCGCTCAAACAAAAGAAGGCATCAAAAAAGTAAGGCATTGTCTTGAAAACAAGACCACGCTGGTGGCCGGGCACTCCGGTGTCGGGAAGTCCACCCTGCTCAATGCCATCAATCCGGAGCTGAATCTAAAAACCGGCAAGATATCTGAAAAATGGGGCAAAGGAATGCATACCACCACCTTTGCGACCATGTACAAAATCCTGGAAAACTCGTTTATTATTGACACACCCGGCATCAAGGAATTTATGATGCTGCAGGTAGAGCCGGAAGAGGTCTCCGGCTATTTCATTGATATCAAAAGATATGCGGAAGGCTGCCAGTTCAACAACTGCCTGCATCAGAACGAACCCAACTGCGCGGTAAAAGAGGCGGTCGAAAACTCCCTGATAGCGCCTACCCGCTACGAGAATTATCTCAACATCATCCAGAATATTAAAGACATCAATTACTGGGAACGGAAGTAATTCACTGCCATTATTTACCCGTCATTGCGAGGAGGAACGACGAAGCAATCTTTTTTATTGCATTTCGTACGACACCTTTTGTCTGCAGGAAAAATTAAATTTGAATTCAATAACCATTAATTTAGTATTTTAAAGTTTCTATCCCAATGACCTTCACCGCCATCGACTTCGAAACCGCTACCTATAAGGCACATTCTGCCTGTGCCGTGGGCATCGTGACGGTGGAGCAGGGCATCATCACGGATGAATACCCACTCCCTCATTCAGCCTCCGGATAATTTCTATTCCTATCACAATATCCGGGTACATGGCATTACCTCCCGGCACACAGCGGAGGTGGAAACATTTGACGAATTATATCCTGAAATCTACAAACGGCTGCTGCACAAAAGTGTGGTCGCACACAACGAAAGTTTCGACCGCAATGTACTGAAAGGCTGTATCAGCCATTATGGCCTATCCTCCAAAGGATTGTCACTGCATAAGCAATGGCAGTGTACGGTAAAACTCTACCGCAGCCTGGGCTATCAGCACAACAAACTGAGCGACTGCTGCGCCCGGTTAAACATTCCACTGCAGCACCATGAGGCCTTATCGGATGCGAGAGCCTGCGCGTTGTTGTATCTGCATTTTCTGAAAAACCACGATTTGGAACAGTCTGTCTTTACCCATAAATAAATCTAACAATCTTTTTTATACCCGATTCTCACTCTTGATTGCTGTTCTGTTTCCACTTTATCTTTTTGCAGCAGATAATCCAGGGCCTCATAAACGTCTTCAAATTTTTTGTTTGTTTTTCTTTCCAATGCTTTCAGCTTTTCGGTCAGCTCCTTATGCGTCAGCGCAAACTGACGGATGTAAACAAAAGCACGCATGATGGCTATATTCACCTGTATCGCTTTTTCTGAATTCAGGATACCGCTGAGCATTGCCAGACCTTGTTCTGTAAAGGCATAAGGTAACTTTCGATTACCTCCGCGTTTTTTAGAATTTATCGCAAACTGTGATGAGTTTACATCGTTTGACATCACAAATTGTGATATCAAAGATTCTAGTTCTTTTTGAGTGAGCTGAAACATAAAGTCTGGTGGAAATCTTTCCATATTGCGTTTAACGGACTGATTTAAGACACGAGTTTCAACCTCATATAATTTTGCCAAATCATAATCCAGCATCACTTTTACACCTCTGATTTCATAAATTTTATTGTGTACTTGTTGTAGTTGCATTCTTGTGTTTTACTATTGAGATACAAAATGATGTCATTTTCCATAAATAGTTGCTAACTTTTTTGAGTTCATAAGTGCCGCATATTAGGATGCGGTCACAAATTGTGACCGCATCATTTTACCTCAAAAATCTCACTACTTATTACTCAATACTCACTACTTTTACACCATGCGCGCCATCCTTCAACGAGTCACCCGGGCATCCGTCGCAACAGACGGAACTGTAAGCGGCAGCATCCGACACGGACTGCTGGTTTTGCTGGGAATCGAAGAAGACGACACCGAACAGGACATCGAATGGCTGAGCAGCAAGATTGTTCAGATGCGTATCTTTTCCGATACGGAAGGAAAAATGAATCTGTCGGTACAGGACACCAACGGAGACCTTTTAATCATCTCTCAGTTTACCTTATTCGCCTCCACGAAGAAAGGCAACCGTCCGGGGTTTACACGTTCTGCCAAACCCGACATCGCAATCCCGCTTTACGGGCGTTTTATTGCGGTTGCCGAACAGAAGCTGGGTAAGGCTGTTCAAAAAGGTGTTTTTGGCGCTGATATGAAAGTGGAATTACTGAACGACGGTCCCGTTACCATTTTCATCGACAGTAAAAACCCGGAATAAGGCCATCTTTCACTCATACTTAATTTTTGAGCGGGTACCTGCTGCATTCCATCTGAGTTTAATTTAAGCGGCTAGGGAACGAGAAAAGCGATAAACAGATGGGACTCTTCAGGTAAAAAATCTCCCAAACAATATAAAAAAATCCGAAAGCACCTAATAAAGAAGGATGTTTTTTTATTTTGTTTCAAACTGCCGAATTGCAATAAATCTCATTTATGCAACTCTTTTTTACACTTTTTTTTCACGGGATGTACACATGCTTGTTGAAATTTTAGAGCACTGTTGGTATTGATGTTAATCAATTAAAAATCAACACCTAACCTATTATTCACATATCGAATAAACAACTTGTGGAAAAGTTAAAACTGAATTTCTAAATCATTGAAGTAGCTTTAAGATGTCAGAAGCGAAGAAACACAAAAATCCTGCTTTTCTATACTTATTTTTTATAAAAACGTTTAAATTTTAACATTAAAATGAATACCGTATTGGCTACTGAAAGAATACTGCAGGAAAGCGACAATCGGTTTGTGCTTTTCCCTATCAAACACAAGGAAATCTGGGAAATGTACAAACAGCATGTACAGGCTTTTTGGGTAGCGGAAGAAATAGACCTGAGCCAGGACCAGGTGCACTGGGAAAAATTAAATGACGATGAAAGACATTTCATCAAACACGTATTGGCATTTTTTGCGGCAAGCGACGGTATCGTCAATGAGAACCTGGTGGTCAATTTCATGCAGGATGTAACCATCCCGGAAGCTCGTTGCTTCTACGGATTTCAGATTGCCATGGAAAACATCCACTCTGAAACGTACTCCCTTTTAATAGATACCTATATTAAGAATGATGCGGAGAAGACAAAACTCTTCAACGCCATCGAAACACTGGACTGTGTAAAGAAAAAAGCCAACTGGGCTTTGAAGTGGATTGAAAGCGCCCCTTCTTTCGCACACCGCCTCGTGGCCTTCTGCGCAGTAGAGGGAATTTTCTTCAGCGGCAGCTTCTGCTCCATCTTCTGGCTAAAGGAAAGAGGGCTTATGCCGGGCCTGGGGCATTCCAACGAGCTCATCAGCCGCGACGAAGGCCTGCATTGCCAGTTCGCCTGCCTGTTATACTCCATGCTGGAAAATAAACTCAGCCAGGAAGACATCTACTCCATCATCTGCGATGCCGTAGAATGTGAAAAGGACTTTGTCAGAGACTCCATTCCGGTGGCGCTAATCGGCATGAACGCTGATTTAATGTGTCAGTATATAGAATTTGTCGCTGACCGCTGGATACAATCCTTAGGTTATCCTAAAGTATATAACGCCACCAATCCGTTCCCGTTCATGGAATCCATTTCCATGGAAGGAAAAACAAACTTCTTTGAACGCAGAGTATCCGAATATAAGAAAGCAGGAGTGGGCATCAAGAAAGAAGAACAACAATTTGGCTTTACCTCCGATTTCTAAGTTGAACTGTAATTCCCGGAAAAGAGAAGATTTTTTTAAGTAATTAATCATTCCATTCTATTACCATAAATAAAAAGATAAGACTATGTTCGTAATTAAGCGCGATGGCAGAAAGGAACCTGTTCACTTTGACAAAATCACCGCACGCATCAACAAACTTTCATTCGGACTAAACTCCACCTTTGTCGTACCACACCGTGTGGCGCAAAATGTGATTCAGGGCCTGTATGACGGTGTCACCACCACCGAACTGGATGAACTGGCAGCACGTACCAGCGCCAGCATGACAGTCATACACCCCGACTACGCGGTACTGGCAGCCCGCATCGCGGTATCCAACCTGCACAAAAACACCAAAAAGAATTTCTCCCGCATCGTGGAGGAATTGTACAATTATATTGACCCGAAAACCAACAAACAGGCGCCGCTGATTGCCGATGATGTATTTGAAATCATAATGGCAAACAAAGACCGCCTGGATGCGGCCATCGTACACCACCGTGACTACAATTACGATTATTTTGGATTCAAGACACTGGAAAAATCCTATCTGCTGAAGATGCACGGCAAAGTGGTGGAACGCCCGCAGCACATGCTGATGCGTGTTTCCGTAGGCATACACCGCGACGATATCGACGCGGCCATCGAAACCTACGACCTGATGTCGGAAAAATGGTTTACACATGCCACCCCTACTTTATACAATGCCGGTACACCGAAACCGCAGTTGTCTTCCTGCTTCCTGCTGACCATGAAAGACGACAGCATCAAAGGCATTTATGATACATTGAAAAACACCGCCGAAATATCCCAGTCAGCAGGTGGTATAGGGCTGAGCATCCATAATATCCGCGCCAAAGGCAGTTACATCAGAGGCACCGGCGGAGAAAGCAACGGCCTGATTCCGATGCTGCAGGTATTTAACTCGACGGCACGTTATGTGGACCAGGGCGGCGGAAAACGAAAAGGTGCTTTTGCCATCTACCTCGAACCGTGGCATGCCGATGTGTTCGATTTCCTGGAGCTGAAAAAGAACCACGGGAAAGAAGAAATGCGCGCACGGGACCTGTTCTATGCGCTGTGGATTCCGGATTTATTCATGAAACGCGTAAAAGAGAACGCAGACTGGTCGCTGATGTGCCCATACGAGTGCCCGGGATTGTGTGATACCTACGGAGAAGAATTCGAAGCGCTGTATACCAAATACGAAGCGGAAGGCAAAGCACGCAAAACCATCAAGGCGCAGGAACTGTGGTTCCATATCCTGGACAGCCAGACGGAAACAGGCACACCATACATGCTGTATAAAGACCATGTCAACCGTAAATCCAACCAGAAGAACCTGGGTGTTATCCGTTCGAGCAATTTATGCACGGAAATCATGGAGTACACCTCTGCCGATGAGATTGCGGTATGTAATCTCGCCTCCATCAACCTGACACGATTTGTCGACAGCGAGAAACTGACGTTTGACTTCCAGCGATTATACGAAATCACTTACATCGTCACGAAGAACCTGAATAAGGTCATCGACATCAATTTCTATCCGGTAGAGGAAGCGAAAAACAGCAACATGCGCCACCGGCCGATCGGACTGGGCGTGCAGGGGCTGGCAGATGCCTTCATGTTGCTGCGACATCCGTTTGACAGCGAAGAGGCGGCAGTATTGAATAAGAATATTTTCGAGACCATCTATTACGCAGCGCTGTGCGCGTCCAATGATCTGGCCAAGAAAGAAGGCCCTTACCAGAGCTTTAAAGGTTCACCCATTTCACAGGGCATCTTCCAGTTTGATATGTGGAAGGTAAACCCGACTGACCGCTGGGACTGGGACGGATTGCGTCAGGAAATCCTGCAACACGGCGTTCGCAACAGTTTGCTGGTAGCGCCGATGCCGACCGCCTCCACTTCTCAGATTTTAGGCAATAACGAATGTTTCGAACCCTATACATCCAACCTGTATACCAGACGTGTATTGAGCGGTGAATTTATGGTGGTGAACAAGCACTTATTGAAAGACCTGATTGAGATAGGTTTGTGGAGCGACGAAATGAAGAATGCGATTGTAGCCAACAAAGGTTCAATCCAGGCCATCAACGGCATTCCGCAGGAAATAAAAGATTTATATAAAACAGCCTGGGAAATCAAACAACGGGTGATCATTGATATGGCGGCTGACCGCGGCGCCTTCATCGACCAGAGCCAGAGTTTGAACCTGTTCATGGAAAGCCCGAACTACAAGACACTGACGTCCGCCCATTTTTATGCCTGGGAAAAAGGATTGAAAACAGGTATGTACTATCTGCGTTCCCGTCCTGCCATGGATCCGGTTCAATTTACCGTGGACATGGAGAAAGCCAAGAAAGCCACAGAAATCATTGCTAAAGACGGTCATTACCACCGTTCGGAAAAAGTAAGCGCCAGCGATGTCGCTCCAATTTATGAAAGTGTAGCCAATGCACAACAGGAAATGTTTACCATAGCGGAACCTGTTGTTATAGAAAAATCTATGGAAGAAAGAGCCGCAGAATTTGGCATGACCGTGGAAGAATTTGCGCAGGCCCAAAAGGTTTGTTCCTTAGAGAATCCCGGAGAATGTGAAATGTGCGGGAGCTAGAAATTTTCCCTTACTAACTCAAAAAATCCCGAATGAATTCATTCGGGATTTTTTATTTACCTGCAACAAAACTTTTGTTATCTTCAATCTGTAAATAGAATACTGTATGGATTTTCTACAACAACCCTTCAGCTGGTATATCGCAGGACCGCTGATTGCCGTCAACCTGTTCCTGCTGATTTATTTCGGAAAAAGATTCGGAGTATCGACCGGCATGAAAACCACCTGTGCGGCCTTAGGTGCCGGCAAAAAAGTTCCGTTCTTTAATTATAACTGGAAAGAAGAAGCATGGCTGCTGATGTATCTTGCCGGAAGTATCATCGGCGGACTGATTGCCGTTGAATTTATGAACGCCGGCGCTCCCGTGGAAGTATCTGAAAAAACCGCAGCGGCATTGCAGGCATTGCATATCGAAGCCAATCGCTCCTTTGAACCCGCAGAAATCTTTGCGGTGCAGCAATTGCTGACATTCAGGGGCTGGGCAATCCTTTTAGGCGGCGGCATGCTGATTGGATTCGGCACGCGCTGGGCTAACGGCTGCACCTCCGGCCACGCCATTTCCGGACTGAGTGATTTTCAGCTTCCGTCCTTAGTGGCGGTTATCGGTTTCTTTATCGGCGGCCTGGCCATGACTCATTTTTTCATCCCCCTAATTTTCAAATAACATGCGCAATCTGAAATTCTTTCTGCTCGGTATCTTCTTCGGCATCGTATTGACAAAGGCGCAGGTCATTTCCTGGTTCCGCATCTATGAAATGTTCCGCTTTGAGTCCTTTCACATGTACGGCATCATCGGCAGTGCGGTCGTGCTGGGCGCGTTGATTATACAATACATCAAACGCAGTCATTTAAAGTCCGTCGACGGAATCCCCATCACCATTGACCCGAAGCCAAAAACCTATAAGACCAGCATTTTCGGCGGCATCCTTTTCGGATTGGGGTGGGCACTGGTCGGCGCCTGCCCGGGACCCATTTATATCCTCATCGGTGCGGGATTCTGGGTATTTACAGTGGTGCTTATCGGGGCACTGCTTGGCACCTTTCTCTATGGTGTTGTAAAAGAAAAACTACCTCATTAAGTCTGCCGATTATTACGAAAAATGAATTAATATTGCATTGCATATAAATCTGAAATCATCATTCTACCATCTAAAATCAATTTAAATATGGCATATCAGGATTTAGGACCTAAAGAATTTCTAGCCGCTTATAACAGCAGCGACAATGCAATACTGATAGATGTACGGACAGCTGCAGAAATTGCGGATGGCAGCATCGACGGACATATCGCCATTGACATTCAACGCCCCGGATTTACGGAAAAAGTGGCGGAACTCCCGAAGGACAAAGCCTATTTCATTTATTGCCGAAGCGGCAACCGAAGCGGGCAAGCCTGCCGGTATATGGCCACACAGGGCTTTGAACAATTATACAACATGAAAGGCGGCATGCTGGAATTGGCGGAAACGGATTTTGGGGATGCCTGATTTCGACTTCCACCAAAATCTGCTGCTGGAAGATAGCCGTGTCCTGCTGCGCCCACTGGTGCGGGAAGATGATGATGTGTTGGCGCCCATCGCACTGGCAGATAAGGACATCATCCGGTTTTCTCCCCGTCAGATACACACCCCTGAATTGCTGCAGCAGTATATACAGGATGCCCTGCATGGGAAGGCAAGCGCTGTTCGTTACCCGTTTATCATCTTTGACAAGAGCACACAGGAATATGCCGGCTCCACCAGTATCTGTGCGGTTTCCAATTTTGACAAACGGCTGGAAATCGGTTATACCTGGTATGGCAAAAAATTCCAGCGTACCGGATTAAACCGGCATTGCAAATGGCTGTTGCTGAATTATGCATTTGATACCCTGCAATTTGAACGGGTGGAATTCAAGATAGATGAGCGGAATACCATTTCCCAGACGGCAGTGCACCGATTAGGCGCCACCAAAGAAGGCATACTGCGCAGCCATACCGTGATGAGCGATGATTTCCGCAGAAATACGGTCTATTTTTCGATACTGAAACACGAATGGGAGCAGCTAAAACCCAATTTTCCGCTTTATTAAGCCCCCACCCGCTGTAAATCTATTAAAAAACGAGGGTTTTACGGTGTGATAATTTCTATTTTACCAATAAAAAGGATAATAATTAACGATAATTCATTTTTTAGTTTAATTTATTGTATTATTTGCATAGAATCATACATTTTATTAAATTTGTATTCGAAAGTTCTTTAAACAAACGATACTTAAAATTGTGAGGTGATGAAATTTGGCAGCCATGCCCTCTTGTCTCGGGGGTGGGGAGTTCGAAATAAAGACAGGGTAGAGCACTTTAATGTGCAGGGGTTGACCACCAACTTTTTGTCCTGTTCCTAATCGCCTTGTGTAGGTTCGAGTCCTACCTTCACAGCAACTGAAATCCGAATCCATGAGGTTCGGATTTTTTTATTTTGGTTTTTTGGGAAATGCCGTTGTAGGCAGCCGGATTAACTTATCCCATCTTTTATCATCTATTACTCTCCTATCGTTCATCGACAATGATGGCTAATGAATGCGGGATGTTTATTTATTTGTGGTCTTTGCGAGATGTTAAACCAGTGTGGGGTTTTTACACTCTCTATTGGTCAGGCGGTCAATGATTCAATAATCTAAAAATGTTATCTCAAACTACTTATATTTACTATTTTCAACCATTATTTTTAGATGCAAATCATGAAAAACCGATGAAAAATCAATCAGACTTACAAGAAGAAAAAACTATTGGTGCCTTGAATATAGTTGTCATTGTATTGTCCATCTATGTTTTACTCGCATTGTTAGTTGATACATTCTTTAAACTACCTACTGAAACATCAAGGCTCCTCGACCAAGTTGATAATGCAATCTGCATTTTCTTCTTATTAGAATTTCTTATTCGATTTATTAAGGCACAAAAAAAGTTGGTATTTATGAAATGGGGATGGATTGATCTTATTTCAAGTATTCCAACTTTTAATTTTTTAAGGGCTGGCAGAGCATTGAGACTAATAAGACTATTGAGAATATTAAGAGCATTTCGCTCAACCAAACATTTAGTAAGTCATATTTACCGAAATAGACCACAGGGTGCTTTTACAACTGTATCAGTTATTGCTATTCTAATGGTTATTTTTTCTGCAATAGCTATATTACAAGTTGAAACTGATCCGAACAGTAACATTAAAACAGCTGAAGATGCATTGTGGTGGGCATATGTTATTGTTACAACAGTCGGTTACGGAGATAGGTTTCCAGTAACAACAGAAGGAAGAATAATTGGTGCCTTACTAATGACAGTTGGTGTTGGTTTATTTGGAACATTTTCTGGCTTTGTTGCATCTTGGTTTTTATCCAATAAAGAACAGTAAAACACTCCTAATGAATTCAGAAGAAATAGATGGGTTAAAACTGATTATTGAATTATCTCGTAAGGGAGTTATAAAAATAACCTCTGAAGAAATAGACTTTTTAGAGAATATCGTCAAAAGAGGGACAATGCCAACCTTAGATGATTCTAACTATAATAAGTTCAATGAAATTATTGATAAGGTTTACAACAAAATGGATCATGAGCAAGCAAATAGAAATAAACAAAGATTAAGTAAAATAGATAATCTGCACACAAAAAAATTCAAACAGTTTCTAATTAATAAAGTATTAAATGACCTACTGTTACTCAATACTGATGAAAACGTAATAAATACAATAAAAGAAATATCAGAAAAGAGTGATTTTTTCTCCTTAGATTTAACTTCAGCCATTAAGTTAGTTAAACAAAACCTCAATAAAGATATTACATTAAAGAAAGAGGAACTTAAATTATTAATATCCGATTGTTTAAGTCAATATGACGGAGCAATGAATGATGCCACCAGACAGGCTTTTGAATTTAATGATCTGTTATATATCGGAAATACCTGTGCAGATTCACGACCAATTTGTACTCATATAAAAGAAACTTATAATGGAAGGCTTACACTTAATCAATTAGAATCTATCTTAAATGAATACTGTCCTAACGGTATCCCTAGTGAAGAAATGATTACATACCAGACTATTAATGGAATTCAACGGACTTCAACAAAAGGAAGTGGGATGATTATTGGTACTACCGTCGAAAATTTTAGTCAGTTCCGAGGCGGGAAAGGATGCAGACATACGGCTATCTGGACTAAACATCGTAATTCTTAACCTACATTGGTTGCCATACGACCCTCTAATCATTTATATCTACTCTTTCTATCAGTATAGAGATTAAAGATTGTAAGAACAGAAAGGGAAAAATCATAATTACAAATTAAATTAATAGTATACTTTTACAAAAAATAGTTTTATGATCTCACCCAAAATGAAAACAATCCTTGAGTTTATAAACAACAAGAACCCAGAAGGATTTCTATGCTACGACTTTCAGTATTATTTAAAATACTTTGAATATGATTATTATCATCTAATTAGGCACCTTAATGACAAATCAAACAGGATGCAAATATGCTGGAATCAGTATATAAAGAGGACATACATGGATAAAAATGATGACCTGTATTTTCAAATTCAAGAATACAAGAAAGGGAAATCGCTTGATGACAGAATAAATTATGAAATAGGTGACAAAATTTATTTATTTTTAGAAGATGATGTCAAAAAATTCATTGAATTAAAATACCCAAGAATTATCTCTATAAAACAACAACTAAAAAGGAGAGCAGACAGTGTGTATCAAAAGATAAAAAGCAATATAAAAATGATTGCAGCTACTATTACAATCGCTTACTACATACACAAATTCATTTTACTTTTCATTCACCCTTTTTAGTCTGGCAAACGTTGGCAGGGTTTCATAAAATAATAGCAATATTTCTCCTCGTTCCTCGTCGAAATGACAGGATGCAAAAGAGAGCGGATTGTGTTCCTGACGTCTTTGTGTAAAATAAATACAATGTATAAAACCCGATTTTTACACTTTTATTTCCCTGATTTCATCTCCTCCAGCATCGCAAGGATCTTATCCAGTTTTTCCACCTCGATCTTGTTGAGTTGTTTTTGCAGCGATTCGATTTCAAACTTTGCCTCCAGGTTGGTCTGATAGTCGTCATACGCCTGGGCCCGGTCGCGGTCTGACTGCCTGTTTTGCGCCATCATGATGATGGGTGCGGCATAGGCCGCCTGAGTGGAGAATAACAGATTCAGCAGGATAAAGGGATACGGATCCCAGTGACGGACAAAGCCCAGTATATTTAATCCCATCCAAACCGCGACAATGATCGTTTGTATAACAATGAATCTCCAGGAGCCCATTCCGCTTGCTACCTTGTCGGCCAGTTTTTGTCCGAACGTGGACGAACTTACATGTACTTCATGCCAGTTTTTAGGTGTTCTCATAGTGTCGTTTATTTTATTAAAAGGGGTAATTCTTTATCCGTAACGGTGAGCAATCCGCAGGGCACCAAACGTTTCGTCAGTTCCCGCCAGTTGGCATCTTTTTCATAGATCTTTTGCAGAATCGCCGCCGCTTCTGTAATTCTTTTATTGTTTGCCAGCGTGATGGCTGTCCAGTACTGCATCTCCAGATTGGAAGGAAGCATTTTCATGGCAGCGCTGTATTCCTCCATCGCACCTTTCATATCATTTTTTTCCGTGAGCAGGTCGCCGGTGTTCATGTGTTCGTAGGCTCTGAAAACTTTTAACAAACGCTGCAATTCCAGAATCGGTTCCTTGCCGTCGTCCA
Organism: Sphingobacteriales bacterium; assembly: GCA_016719635.1. Classification (NCBI taxonomy): domain Bacteria; kingdom Pseudomonadati; phylum Bacteroidota; class Sphingobacteriia; order Sphingobacteriales; species Sphingobacteriales bacterium. The sequence goes on from JADJYT010000010.1 coordinate 20,861, forward strand.
CGCGCAGGTCAATTAGACGGTCTTCCCAGGGTTTGCCGGAACTGCGGGGCTTCACCACAAGCAGAGCCGCCGATTGTTTGCCGCGGATATCACCACCCGCCGCCTGCGCCGCTTTCATCACGTCGATGATTCTTTCCGGCAATGGTTTTCCGGCAGACGTCCGCCACGCCTTTTCCATAGCCGGCACCACCTTATCCGTCAGCATCATATTGGCCTGCACGGAAAAATCCTGTCCGTTCTGATGGTCGGCAAACTGTATGCAATTCTTGCCGGTATGCGTGGCCACCCGGCCAAAAGTGTCTATGATGGCGACCTGACGGACTTCCCGGCCGGAGTCACCTGACAATAGACTGTCCAGCGCTTCCTGCGGTGATTTGCCCTGTTTCAGTAAATCCAGGCCGCGCATGCCAAAGGAGACATTGACGAATGACTGCGTCGCCACAGCACCGACACCGGCTTCCGCCCAGGAAACCACCGTTCCGACACTGAACCAGTGTGATTGCACGCCTACCGCCATCTCCCCGGTTTTTTCATCGCGGGCGACGATGGAAAAGGTATGGGCAAAGGGTTCCTTATGGAAGGCTGGCTTTGCGTTTAAAAGAAAGGACAGGCCCGTAAAAAGCAGACTGATCGCCGTTCGAAACATGGTATAAGATTTAGATTAAAGTTAGGGAGAAAGTATTACAATTTTCCCCTTAATCCCAATTCTATCAACTCCATCTTTTGAGGCTTGCCGTTTTCTATCTCAAAACGGATAATGGTTTTGGTTTTGTGGAATCCGTGTATTCCGGCCGCACCCGGATTGACATATAAGAAACCATGCTTCGGGTCTTTCATCACCTTGACGATATGCGAATGCCCGCAGACGAGGATATCGGGTTTTTCGTGTCTCAGAAGTGCGTTGACATAGGCATTGTATTTTCCCACGGCACCGGCAATATGGGTGATCATAACCTTGCTCCCTTCCACCTTTATCAGCCGGGTTTCGGGGAATTCGGCGCGCAGCTCATGCCCGTCTATATTTCCATAAACGGCATACAGCGGCTTGAAGGCTTTAAGCTTATCCGTCACTTCCTGTGTACCGATATCACCGGCATGCCAGATCATGTCCACATCTTTAAAATGTTCGAAGACCTGCTCGTCCAGAAAGCCGTGTGTGTCCGATAATATACCGATACGTGTCATCTAATTTCTGATAATTTTAGCATAAAGGAAGGTTGCTATCGTACTCAAGATAGCAATACCCAACCATAAAACCTTAAATCCGGTGTGCTGTGCCGTTACAGAACCCAGAAACGGGCCGACTGTTTGCGAAAACGCCCACACCATCGTCCAGATGGCGGCATACTGTCCGCGGTTGGTATCGTCGGTACGGCTCATCCAGAAGTTGACCAGCACGGAGAAGGCAAACATCTCACTCAGGGTAATCATCGTCATCATCATAAACGCGCCGAGAAAGTTCAGATGAAAAAAGGATGCAAACAGATAAGCGGCAACATGAAAGGAAACGCCCAGAATGATGGCTCTCCGCTTCGACCAGTTTCGCTCTACCCAGTAAATGACGGTCATTTCTATGAGGACAATCAGGATTCCATTCCACGATGCGAGATAGCCGATGAGATTCTCTTCAAGGTGCAGGTCTTTTTTGAAGAAGACAGGCAGGTTGGTAAACAACTGAACGAAGCAACTCAGATAAATCACCGATACCAGGATAAACTGTACAAACACCTTGTCTGCAAATACCGAAACCTTTTGTGTGCTGTCTTTTACCATTTCCTTAATTTCCCTCGTGTATTTATCCGGCAACAAATACCATAACATGATGGCCGCAAGTATATTGGTGATGCCATCTATCCAAAACAATAACTGATAAGAATGGTGTGCGATAAATCCTCCCAGCCCGGCACCGACAGCCCAACCTAAATTGAAAGACAGGCGCATCAATGTAAAGGATCGCATACGGTTTTCTTCCGTGCTGAATTTACCCATCGCCGCAGAGTTAGCCGGACGGAAAGCCTCATTGACCATTGCCAGTAAAAAAGTAAAGATACAGATGGCATAATAGTTTCCGAGCTGGCCTAAGATGATAAATCCGATACCACCAAAGAACAAACTCAACAATTGGATTTTATAAAACCCGATGTTATCCGTCAGCCTGCCTCCGAAATAACTGCCGATAAACGCACCGATTCCCCATAAGCTCATCACCACGCCCGCCTGACTGATGCTGCAACCCAACTGGGAGGTAAGGTATAGCATCAGGAACGGAATGACCATCGTGCCGCAGCGGTTGATCAGATTCACCAGTGCCAGCAACCAGATTTCCCGGGAAAGTCCCTTGTAGGCTCTCAAATAATATCGGATGGCATTTGCAATCATAACTGATCTAAAAGTAAGTATCTGTCGGTAAACATTGAATGAAATTACTTTATCACTCCATCAATAAAATCTATGATTTTGCGGATCTGGGCGGGCTCAAACCAGGTATAGTCGCTGTTCTTATGAAAAAAGGTAAGCTGCCGTTTGGCATACTGACGGGTATGCAGTTTAATCAATTCCACGGCTGCCTCGAGGGTGGTTTTCCCTTCTATACAGTCAAACAGTTCCTTATAGCCAACCGTTTGCAGGGCATTATGGTTTCTGAAAGGATATACCGATTTTGCCTCTTCCAGAAATCCGCGACGCATCATTTCGTCCACTCGGGTGTGGATGTTGTGGTGCAGCTGTTCTTTTGACACCTTCAATCCGATTTTTATCGGAATAATCCCTAAGCGAATTAAGGAGGATTCTCTTTCGTCGGCTGATTTCTTGAACGAAGAAAACTTCTGTCCCGTTCCGATACAGACTTCCAGCGCACGAATGACCCGTTGGGGATTATGGATGTCCATCGCATGAAAAGTCTCCGGATCCAGTTCGCCTAACTGCTGCTGTAATGGTTCAATGCCCTTTTCTTTAACCCGCTGATTCAGCATTTCTCTGATTGCCGGATCTACAGATGGAATTTCATCAAATCCATACAAGAGCGCATTGATATAGAATCCGGTTCCGCCGCACAACACCACCACATCTTTTTTTTTGTATAATTCCTGCAGCAGCGCCAGCACCTCCCGTTCATATTCGCCGGCAGATACATTTTCTGAAATACTTTTATTCGCAATAAAATGATGCTGTACTTCAGCCAGTTCTTCCACACCCGGGCGCGCCACTCCGATATTCAATTCTTTAAACAGTTGGCGGGAATCTGCTGAAATGATTTCCGTATGATACTGTTTGGCCAACTGTATGGCAACGGCTGTCTTTCCAACTGCCGTTGGTCCGGCAATGACGATCAGGTATTTCGAACAGGAATCTATCATGATTAAGATTTCTCACTATCGTTCGAAATGACATTTGGAGACAAATCCATCTCCCTTCCTTTTTCCAGCATCCGCAGATAGGCGGCATCAAAATCATTGGGAATGATACCGTCTAAAATACAGTCCCTGATATATTCTTTAATGACACCGACTTCCCGGGATGGTTTGATTCCGAAAGTCTTCATGATCAGTTCACCGTCTATCGGAGGCTGCCAGTTGCGGATATGATCGCGCTCCTCCACTTCCTTTATTTTCTGAAGCACCATTTTCAGGTTCTCCTTATACCGTTTCACTTTCTCTTCATTCTTGGAGGTGATGTCTGCATCGCACAACAACAACAGGCTCTCCAAATCCTCACCGGCGTCAAACAGTATCCTGCGTATCGCGGAATCGGTGATATTTTCTTTGGTTAATGAAATAGGGCGCAAGTGCAGCATGACCATCTTCTGTACAAACTTCATCTTTTCATCTAACGGCAGTTTCAGACGCGCAAAAATTTTGGGTGTCCATTTTGCGCCTACCACCTCATGCCCGTGAAAGGTCCAGCCGTGGCCGTCTTCAAAACGCTGGGTGGCCGGTTTGGCAATATCGTGCAGGATGGCGGCCCATCGCAGCCATAAATCATTGGAGTTTTCCGATAAATTATCGAGTACTTTCAGGGTATGGTAGAAATTATCCTTGTGTCCGTAATTATCCTGTACAGAAACACCCTGCAGCCTGACCATTTCGGGGAAAAACTGATGCAGGAGTCTGGTATTGAATAACAATTTAAAACCAATGGAAGGCTGTCCGGATAAAATTATCTTGTTGAGTTCATCCGTAATCCTTTCCTGTGAAATGATTTGTAACCTGTTCGCCAGCGGCCCGATGCACTGATACGTTCTATCTTCTATCCTGAAATTCAACTGGGCGGCAAAACGCACCGCCCGCATCATGCGGAGCGGGTCATCATCAAATGTGATATTCGGATCCAGCGGTGTACGCAGGATACCGTTTTTCAAATCTTCCAGCCCGTTAAACGGGTCAATAATTTCCCCAAATCTATTTTCCGATAAACAGATGGCCAGAGCATTGATGGTAAAGTCCCTGCGATTCTGGTCATCTTCCAGGGTTCCGTCTTCGACAATGGGCTTGCGGGAATCTCTCTGATAAGATTCCTTTCGGGCGCCGACAAACTCCAGCTCAATATCGTATAAACGGATTTGCGCCGTCCCGAAATTTTTGAAATACGAAACATGGGGTCTCGGAATAATACTGTCTGCTGCTTTCATCGCCAGCTCAATACCGCTTCCCACGCATACGATGTCAATATCCTTGCAGTCTCTGCCGAGTATCTTATCGCGCACAAATCCCCCGACGGCAAATGCTTCTACATTCAACGCCGCAGCGCTTTTGGCAATAATTTGCAGTAATTCCACCTCCCTTTCTGAAAACTGTAATTGCATGGCTGTAAATATAAGACAAGTAGCAGGAAAAGTTATCTCAAATACTGAATGGAGTTATCGTCCAGTATTTTTATCAGCTTAGACGGATATTTATAAACAGATGTATCGTATCGTTCATCAATCACCAGGTCAGCAGCCTGCATAATTCCGGGGGCGATATCACTGAATACAGCAGGTGCGGGTTGCCCGGAAATATTGGCAGAGGTGCTGACAACAGGCTTGCCGAATGCTTTTATCATTGCCTGGCAAAACGGATGGCGGACAATCCGTATCGCAATGGTATCATCCGCATTCACCGCATTGGGGGCCATATTTCTGGGACAGGAATAAATGACGGTAGTGGGCAGCTCCGCTGAATCCAGCAGTGTGGCGGTATCTTCATCGATATCTGCATATCGTTTCAGCATTTCCAATGAATCCACCAATACTATCAGGCTTTTTTCTTTGGGGCGATGTTTGATGGCGAAGATTTTATCGACAGCAGCTTCATTCGTTGCATCACAGCCGATTCCCCAGATGGTATCGGTTGGATACAAAATGGTTTGTCCGTTTTGGAGAGCCGAAACCGCTGCTTCTATATCTTTGTGTTTAACACCCACAGAATGGATTAATAGGAGTTTTAAAGACTTTTGTAAATATTCATCATCTTCTCCGTCATTTTTTCCGGACTGAATTTCTGAATCTGTTCCTGTGATTTTATTTTTATTTCAGCCGCCAAATCCAGGTTGTAATAAATAAAGTTGATGGCTGCTGAGATTTCCTCCACATTCGTAGGGTCAATGAAGATACAGGCATCACCGCCCACTTCCGGCATGGAAGAAATATTGCTGGTGATAACCGGCTTGCCGCAGCGCAACGCTTCCAGAATAGGCAAACCAAAACCTTCATACAAACTTGGATACACCAACCCCTGCGACATGTGGTAGATAATCGGCAACTCGTACCACGGCAAGTCTTTCAGAAAAAATACCCTTCCTTCCAGCTCCTTTTCATAAATAAAACTCTCCGCAACGCCATATTCATCGCCGCCATTGGAAACCGCTACCAGGTTCTTATCCTGGTTTTCCGGCAATGTCATCGCTTCCAGCAACCGCAGGAAATTTTTACGTTTGCTGATGGCTCCCACATACAGCACAAAATCTCTGGGCAGGCCATAGCGCGCAAAATATTCATCCTTTAACACATAATTGCATTCATGTTCGTATTCCCTGTTCCACGTCGGATAAACCACCTGAATCTTATCTTCCTGAATCTTAAGCGATTCTATCAAATCCGCTTTTGTCTGTTCGCTCACCGCCACCACGACATCTGCGATATGACAGGCTTTCTTGGTCTTGTACGCATACATCTGCCGGTCGATGAACGGAAATGTTTTGGGCAGTTTATGAAAAATAACATCGTGAATCGTCACAACCTTTTTAATGGTGGAAGGAAGTTCAGGCACTTCATTGCTCAAACCGTGATAGACGTTTATTCCCTGCTGCAGAATATCATTCTCGACCCCTTTGAAACGCCACAAATCCGCGCTGAATGCGTCGGAGATGACGGTACGCTCTACAAAATATTCATACTTATAGGGGCTGTCTTCAAAATATTTCTGATGTACAAAGATTTTGTATTCCTCATCGGGATAAAAATTCAGCAGACGATGCAGCAGTGTCCGGCTGTAATTTCCCAAACCGGTTTTATTGTCGTATAACCTTTTACCGTCAAAACCAATTGTCATATCTGCTATTTAGATTTGAGAGCGGAGATTTTTGCCTCTCTTTCTTCTTCTCCTCTGTATTAGTCTTTACACTGCCACATTAAAGTCACGTAGTGCATCGTTTAAAGAAGTTTTCGTATCCGTGCTTGCCTTACGTTTGCCAATGATGAGGGCACAAGGCACCTGGTAGGTTCCGGCCGGAAATTCTTTCGGAATCGTTCCGGGAATCACCACGCTTCGTGCCGGCACCACCCCTCTGTATTCTTTCGGCTCACTTCCGGATACATCGATGATTTTAGTGGACATCGTCAGCACGACATTCGCCCCCAATACTGCTTCCGCTTCCACCCGGACACCTTCCACGACGATACAACGGGAACCGATAAAACAATTGTCCTCTATGATAACCGGAGCTGCCTGCACAGGCTCCAGCACACCGCCAATTCCGACACCACCGCTTAAATGTACGTTCTTTCCGATTTGAGCACAGCTGCCTACCGTTGCCCAGGTATCCACCATCGTCCCGCTGTCCACATACGCACCAATATTCACGTAGGACGGCATCAGCACCACCCCCCGCTCAATAAAAGCGCCGCGACGGGCAATGGCATGTGGCACCACCCGCACTCCCAGTTCAGCATAATTGCGTTTCAATGGGATTTTATCATAAAACTCAAACGGGCCGACTTCTATCGTTTCCATTTTCTGAGTCGGGAAATATAAAATCACCGCCTTCTTTACCCAGTCGTTCACTTTCCAGCCGGCATCCTTTGGCTCCGCCACACGCAATCTTCCCGTGTCCAGCAGCGTTATCACCTCATTGACAGCAGCTAAAGTGGCGGATTCCTGCAGCAGCGTTCTGTTATCCCAGGCATTTTCAATGATTTGTTGTATTGCTGTCATTTTATTACGAAATTTGAGTCGTCAAAAATAAATATTAAAAGATATGAACGAGGTTAAAGATAAATTAAATGTAAGCACAAAATGGTTTTTCCTTTTGTTGGTGTTAATAACTTTTGCCGGGTGCAGCAATAAAAAGAAGGTCGTCATCAAAGACAATGCCGGCAGGGTTCTGGAGGAATATTATACCCTGAAAGATAAGCCGGATCAGAAGACAGGCAACTACACCTCCTATTACGAAAGCGGTAAGATAAAAGAGCTGAGCAATTTTACAGATGGGAAACCGGAAGGAAAGCGTACCCTGTATTTTGAAAGCGGCAAGATCATGGTAGTGGAAAACTACAAAGTCGGCAACTACGAAGGCGCATACAAATCTTATTTTGAGAACGGCGGGCTGGAATCTGAGGGACAGTTCAGGGACAATGCCCGGGATGGTGTTTGGAAAGTATATTATGAATCGCCTAAAAATGCCGTTAAACAAGAAGCGACCTTTAAGGACAATCTGGTTAACGGCCATGCAAAGGAATACCATGCGAACGGAACGCTCATTGCCGAAGGCAACAAGATAGAAATCGGTGACGGAGTAGATGTTTATGACGGCAAGGTGCAAGTGTATGATTCTTTAGGTACCTTAGTGAAGGTTTTAGTCTACGACAAAGGAAGACAAATCAGCAAAGAAGCAATAAATTAAGTGTATGAAAAAGATTATTTACGTATTAACCGCATGTATCCTGTTCGCCTGCCAAAGCACCACCAGGAATATGGGAGAACAGTTTGAAGTGAAATCACCGGTGTCCATCGATGCCCTGACCAAACAACTGGACAGTATTCCGTCGGCTACAGACATCCAGATTGAAGGCACGGTAGCGAAAAGCTGCATGAGCGAAGGGTGTTGGTTTACCATCAAAGATGCTGACGGTACGGAGATATTACTGGATATCAAAGACAAGTCGTTCAAGGTGCCGACCAACAGTCCGGGACAGACCGTCATTGTGCTGGCGGATGCCGTAAAAAACAGTTCTGCCAAATCAGATGAAGAGCCTTACAATATTTCTGTAAGAGGTATGAGGTTTAAATAACCGTTAACCCCGTTATTTTTAGTTCGGTTTCTTGGCATTTCCTGAAAAAAAGCTATCTTTGCACTCGCTTTTGTAAAAAAGCAGGATTCCGTAGCTCAGTTGGTAGAGCAATACACTTTTAATGTATGGGTCCTGGGTTCGAATCCCAGCGGGATCACAGGTGCCAAACCCAAACGCTTGCATATCAGAGGATTGCAGGCGTTTTTTAGTTTTGGGGTAAACATAGGGTAAACATTCTCAAAAAACATTTACAGTTGCATATAATCCTTTGCATTCTAACTTAGCTACAAAGTTTAATTGTTTATATTTATCACGTTTTATGTTGAATACATGTTATTTGGCTTACAATCCGTCTTTATTTGAATTTCCTTGATACAAGATTCTTCATTAATAAAAACATAGGCTAACATTCTTCCAAATAATTCTACTTCATTACCTACTTCAGTGAAAAATGTAATTGAAGTTTCTTTTGGAAGTAACACCTCTAATCTCTATTTGATAGTTAGAAAACAGCAGGGTTCAGAAATTCTGTTTTAACGATCTGTCGCAACTGGCAAGAAAAATATTTCAGTTGGTCAGGCGACCAACATCCGGATAAATACAAAATTAGTTTGATAAACAAATACCGCTCTCTAAAACGGCAGGTCGTCTTCTATCTGCTCATTGGGCACATCTGTTTCGGTGTAGGCAGGCGGCGGTGTATTTTCTCTGCGTGGCGCGGCAGACTGTTCCGTTTTATTCACTCTCCATGCCTTTACATCCGTATACCATTTGCCGTTATATTCCCGGCTTTCGACATCCGCTTCCACTGAAATGTCGTTTCCTTCCTGAAAAGCATTATCATTGACCAATTCTGTCCAGAAGACAACACAAACTTTCCTGGGGAATTTACCGTTTTCCGTTTCTATCACCACTTCCTGCTTTTTCCAAACGCCGTTTTTTCCTTCTCCAGTCTGTACGGGATTCACTTTGTAAATTTTTCCTTTCAATTCCATGACTTACTATTTTTTACAAATATAGCAATATAAAAGTTTTGCTTTTTCATCTCAAGTGTAAATTAATAACACCTCTCTTAATCTATTGATAACACGTTTTGGGAATGTTGGCGCATCATTTGATGTTTATAGCTTTTAAATGTAATTTTATACTATGGATACCACCATCATGCATTTCGTTTCTAAAGATGCCCTGCATTTTTTCAGCGACAACAAAGTATTACTGAGCCTTGTAATGGGGCTGGGTCTGAGTGCCAGCTGCGGGTTCCGCGTGTTTGTGCCGTTGCTGATAGCGGGAATTGCCACTAAAATGGGCATCCTGCACTTAGGTGATGGATTCCAGTGGATGGGCAGTACCCCTGCCATCATCTGTTTCGGGGCGGCTACTGTCTTTGAGATTGGCGGGTATTATATTCCCTTTGTCGACAATATCCTGGATACCATCACTACTCCCGCGTCGGTTCTGGCCGGTACCTTGTTAACGGCTTCCGCCATCCTGCCGGATATAGACCCGATGCTGAAGTGGGGGCTTGCCATCATTGTCGGAGGCGGCAGTGCCGGCATCATACAGGCCGGAACCGCCATGACACGGGCTACCTCCACCGTCACCACTGCAGGCACCGCCAATCCGTTGGTGGCTACCGTTGAGCATATTCTGGCAATCGCCGGCAGCATCCTGAGTCTGATCATTCCATTCATTATCGCCACCATCATCTGCATACTAATTGTGGTGTTCCTGTTTTTCGTTATCCGTTATTTCAAACGGCATATCCCGAAAAAGGAATCATTACCCGCCCCAAGACAGTAAATTGCCGGACGAACCGGTAAGAAACCGGTTTTGACATCCGATTTTTTGTTTGAAGAAACTTCAAATGTCTTGTATCTTGTGTCCTGATTCCCGACTCTAAACGATGAACGCATCCGCACAGAACACCCTTAATTTCCTGTCGAAACTGACCATTCGAAGGGTGTGGAATATGGGGTTGGTTTATGGTTCTTTTTACCTCACCAAATACCGGAAGAAACCCATCCAGCTGGGCAAGCCGTTTTCCATCTCATTTGAACCTACGACATCGTGCAACCTTCGTTGTCCGGAATGTCCGAGCGGCCTTCGTTCCTTTACCCGGCCCGTCGGCATGCTGGAGCCCGGTTTCTTTCGTAAAACGATAGATGAACTTTCCAAAGAACTGATTTACCTGACCTTCTATTTTCAGGGAGAGCCTTATCTCAATAAAAATTTCCTGGAAATGGTAACGTATGCCAGGTCTAAAAAAATCTATACCGCCACTTCCACCAATGCCCATTACCTGACGGATGCTGTGTCAAAACAAACCATTGAAAGCGGACTGGACAGGCTGATTATTTCCATCGACGGCACCACACAGGAAACCTATCAAAGTTACCGGGTGGGCGGGCAACTGGACAAAGTCATTGAAGGTGCGCGAAACATCGTGAAATGGAAAAAAGAAATGCAGTCAAAGACACCATACATAATTTTTCAGTTTCTGGTGGTGAAACCCAACGAACACCAGATAGATGAATTGAAAGTGCTGGCCAGAGAGATCGGTGTGGATGAAGTGATCCTGAAAACGGCTCAGGTGTACGATTACAAAAACGGAAATGAGCTGATTCCGGAAAACGAATACTATTCACGCTATAAAAAAAACAGCGATGGTACGTATTCCATCAAAAACAGCTTAGAAAATTCTTGCTGGAAATTATGGCACAGTTGTGTCATAACCTGGGACGGCAAGGTGGTGCCCTGCTGTTTTGACAAAGACGCACAGCATCAGCTGGGTGATTTGCAAACGCATTCGTTTTCGGAAATCTGGGACAATGATCTGTACAAAGACTTCCGGGCAAAACTGGTGAAAGGCAGAAAAGAAATCGACATCTGCACGAACTGCAGCGAAGGCTGTGAGGTGAATTTCAATTATGAAGTTTGAGCTATCTTGCTTCCTAATATAAAAAACGGGATGCATGTGCATCCCGTTTTTTATACTTCAACAATATTTGATTATTTCAGCAGCACTTTCGCTGCTTTAGTTGTAGTACCGTCGTTGAAGGTAATGAGGTACATACCTGCCGCATTGCCGGAAATATCCAGTACAAATTCTTTCGTATTGGGAGAAATTGTTACCGTTTTCACTTCCGCACCCAACATATTGAATACTGATACTTTCATGTTGGCGGTCAGAGGAGCATCCGTTCGGATGAACAATCTGCCATCGGTAGGATTTGGGTATAATGTGATATTCCTGCTTATATCTTTCGGTTGGATGGAAGTAGATACACATTGTGCCAGAACCGTCACGGTATTTGTGCTGTGTGTCATCTCTAACGGGCCTTGGACAGGGAATTCTACGACAGAATCTCTTTGTTCAGCCAGGCTTGGACCGGCAACCGTTGGGGTATAATCGGACACTCTTATGGAAATGTTTGCGGAAAAATCACAGAAATCCCCGTTGGCATCAGAGTACGCCACAAAGAAGTCGCTCGGAGAGGCTCCGAATGAACCGAATCCTGTAATCAGGCTGCTGCCGTCTTCCATAATAGCAGACCCCTGCAAGAACTCACTGCCTGTAGTTCCCCAGCTCTTCGCCCACACGATACTTCCATCTGCGGAATTAACCTTAAACAAGAGTCCTTGTTCGCCATTGCCAAATGCATTGGACTGTCCGGCAACCACCAGATTACCGTCTGTCTGATCTACATTCAATCCATTCACTACAGTCGCCGAATCACCTCCATATACCTTTGACCAGGCTATGCTCAGGTTTTCAGGGTTTAATGCAGTGATATAGATATTATTTCTGTTCGGGCCGCTGGTATTGCCGGTTATACCGGAAAAAATCAGCTTGTTGTCAGCAAACGTTACAAATCTCCCGTCATCATCACCGGCTGCACCGATGAGCAACTGCCCCTGTACGACACCGGAAGGATCCACCGCCACGAAATAACCATCCCGCATACCGGCGGTACCTGCATCAGAGCTGCCGCATAAAAAGTAACCTAACCCCGGGATTTCCACGGCTCTCAGTCCAACATCATTACCAAACGGTGTTCCAAAAGTTTTCATCCACTGCGGGGCACCTTGTCCGCTGAATTTCACAGCGAACACATTGTTGTGGTTGTTGTCGCCATTCGCCTGTGTCTGACCAACAAGCAGGAATCCCGAATCGCTGGTAGCTATGACATCATTCGCAAATTCCACCAGGCTATCAAATCCCAATACAATACTTCCCTGATAGTTTCCGGCTGTATCAACCAGCGTGACACTGATATCACTCTTACCGGAGGTAGAATAACTGTTGGTGGTTCCCGCAACGAATAAGCCATCGTTGGTTTTGCTAACCGCCAATGCCCTTCCAATCTCCAGTGCTGATCCGCCAAACTGTGCCTGCCACAATGGATTACCCACTGTATCCACTTTCACTAAGAATTGATCGTACCCGCCTGCTCCTGCAAGGCTTGTACTTCCACAGACATAGGCTGAAAAATCTCCCAGCGCAATGTTGTTGCCATAGTCATCGGCTCCTAAATCATAGGCTTTGAAGCTGGTTGGAAGATGCTGCCCGGAAGTAGATTCAAAGTTTGCCACCAGAGACCTGTTAGCTGCTGCCGTGAAAGTATAGCTTGTATTAGTACTCACTTCCGATCCGTTTTCGGTCCAGTTGACAAAGTTATAACCGCTGTTAGCCATAGCTGTTACCGTCACACTGCTGCCACTGTTAATTGTACCGCCACCGGAGGTGGTACCCCCCGCAGGAGGGTTGGAGGAAGTGGATATATTATAGGTGATGGCATTAAAGTTTGCCACCAACGTCTTATTAGAGGTGATAGAGAATGTATAGCTAGGATTGGTATTAACCTCTGATCCGTTTTCAGTCCAGTTAGCGAAAGTATAATCACTGTTGGCAGTAGCTGTTACCGTTACACTGCTACCGTCCGGATACGTTCCGTCTCCGGATGTACTGCCACCGGCAAGCGGATTGGAGGATGTGGATACCGTATAGGTGGCCATAAAATTAGCCACCAGACTTTTGTTGGAAGAAATAGTGAAGGTGTAACTTGAATCGGTACTTACCTCAGACCCATTATCTGTCCAGTTCACAAATATAAATCCGCTGTTAGCCGTAGCTGTTACCGTTACGCTGCTGCCGGTCGAATATATTCCGCCGCCGGAAGTTGAACCGCCTGCTATTGGGTTAGAAGAGGTAGATACTGTGTACTCACTTGCGCTGGTACTGCATTCCGTTAAGACAGTCACGCTATGCGTGCTGTTTGTCATAAGCAGTGGTCCCTGAACAGGAAATTCTACAATTGAATCTCTCTGCTCTGTCAAACTCGGACCTGCAACTGTTGGGGTGTAATCAGAAACTCTTATGGTTGTGTTGGCGGAAAAATTACAGAAATCCCCGTTCGCATCAGAATGCGCCACATAGAAGTCACTCGGAGATGATCCGAAAGAACCGAATCCCGTAATCAGGTTGGTACCATCATCCAATATTTCAGATCCCTGCAAAAATTCATTACCGGATGTCCCCCATGTTTTCGACCATACGATACTTCCATCTGTAACATTGACTTTAAACAAGAGTCCTTGTTCGCCATTGCCAAATGCATTGGACTGTCCGGCAACCACCAGATTTCCATCTAACGGATCTGTACGCAACCCGCTGACCGCCGTAGCTGAATCACCTCCATATACTTTGGACCAGGCTATGCTCAGGTCTTCAGGATTCAATGCAGTAATATAAATATTACTTCTGTTAGGCCCGCTGGTACTGCCTGTAATACCGGAAAATATCAGCTTGTTATCAGCTAATGTTACAAATCGTCCGTCATCATCACCTGCTGTTCCAACCAATAACTGCCCCTGCAATACACCGGATGGATCTACAGCCACAAAATAACCATCCCGCATACCGGCGGTACCTGCATCAGAGCTGCCGCACAAAAAGTAACCTAAGCCCGGAATCTCCACGGCTCTCAATGCTACATCATCGCCAAACGGCGTTCCAAAGGTTTTCATCCACTGCGGGGCACCTTGTCCGCTGAATTTCACAGCGAACACATTGTTGTGGTTGTTGTCGCCATTCGCCTGTGTCTGGCCAACAATCAGGAATCCAGAGTCACTGGTAGCGATGACATCATTCGCAAATTCCACCAAGCTGTCGAATCCCAAAACAATGCTTCCCTGATAGTTTCCGGCTGTATCAACCAGCGTGACACTGATATCACTCTTACCGGAGGTAGAATAACTGTTGGTGGTTCCCGCAACGAATAAGCCATCGTTGGTTTTGTTAACGGCCAATGCTCGTCCAATTTCGAGGGCTGCACCGCCAAACTGCGCCTGCCATAAGGGTACACCGGAAGGGTCAACCTTGACAAGGAACTGATCATAGCTACCCGCACCCGCCAGGTTGGTGCTTCCGCATACATAGGCAGCAGCACTACCTTTTGCGATGTTATTGCCATAATCGTCTCCGCCCAAATCATATGACTTGAAAGAAGTCTGTGCAAATAATCCGCAAAGGGTGAAAAGTAAAAGAACAGAAAGTAATAATTTTTTCATACAAATAATTTAAAGTCAGCAATATCATAAATGTACGTAATCTTTTGAATACCACGCAAATGTTATGATAAAAATTGAACTGTATTTATCCATATACGTTTATAAATTCAATCCGAGCTGCCATAAAATTGACTTAAATCATCTTATTTGGTTTCGGATCTGTCTAACTTACAGATTCGTATTCAAATCCAGGAGAAACTAAACTAAATATCCGATATCTTTGTTTAGAATTACAAGCTGTAAATTTTGTATTAATCTTTATGAATCCTTTCAGAGATTTATCCTTCGAGAAAGCATGCTCCGATAATGTAGTTTATCTAAAACAGCATATTAAATCTTTAGTTTTCCTGCTACTGATCTGTAATGCTGTTTCACAAATGGCATCTGCCCAACAATGGTATTCGACGAACGTTCCCCGAAGCAGACATATTAATGCACTTAAATTCCTAAGTCCCGATGATATCTTGTTTGGCGGAGGCAACGAATTCAACGCATCGCTGCAGGAGTTATGGATATCCCGTAATAAGGGGATGGAATGGGAAAATGTAAACAACATAGCGGGGCAGCCCTGGATAAAATCGATGGCATTTCTGGATACTATAAAAGGATTTGCCGTTGGTGATTCGGCTACCATACTAAAGACAGAAAATTCCGCCCGATTTTGGACCGTCATTCCAAAACCTATACAAAACAGGGAGCTTAATAAAATAATTTATATCACGCCGCAAATACTCTTCATTGTCGGAGGCAGTATCCCATTGGCAGATACCGTCCAAACCATTTTAAAGAGTACGGATGGCGGCAACACCTGGGATATAAAACTGGACAGGAAAGGGTTTTGGCTAAACAGGATTAGTTTCACAGACACATTGATTGGAGTAGCAGTGGGAGACAACGGAACCATCCTGAAAACAACGGATGGCGGCAACACCTGGAATACCGTTACAGCGCCGGTAATGAGAAATTTCAATGCGGTCAGATTTATCAATGCAACTACCGGATACATCGTTGGCGGCAGCAACTATCCGGATTCTAAGAGAACTATCTTACGGACAACTAACGGTGGCATCAGCTGGGCTGTCCTGAATGATGAAGCCGGGGGAATCTTAAAAGACATTACATTCACCGGCAGTACCATCGGCTATATAGTGGGCGACAGTTCCACATTGCTTAAAACAACTGATGGCGGATTAAACTGGTCTGAAATAATCGTTCCCGGGGCATCTCCCAATCAAACATTCAACTGTGTGGAGTTTTACAATAATAATCTTGGTATGATTGGTGCCAATGACGGATATTTACATGTTTATACCGTATCTGAGCTGGCAACGGCTTATACATTAGGTGCCGGATATACCGATACTTTCAATCTATTGTTCAGCGCAGGTATTGACACACACCATGAAATTGCCGCCTACAATTTCAGCTACTCTCCCGACTCTACGTTCAGCACCTTTAACAATGCATTCTATTTCCCGGATAACATCAGGAATAATGCACTTGCCCTTATAAATTTAGCCGTCACGGATAGTTTCCTGCTGCCGGATACGACTTATTACTATTATGTGTCAGCACGTACACTAGCCGGTACATCATATGGAGACACACTGAGTTTTCGGACGGTTAGGACCGCATATACCTTTCAGACCTTGCCTGCCACCAACATCACCTCTTCTGCTGCTACTTTATTCGGTCAAATAGATAAATTCCCGTCTTCGGTAAATGTCAACTTTGAATATGGAACAAGTCCGGATTTCGGAAACGAAATAACGGCCATTCCGGCAACTGTCAGTGATACATTCTCTCATCCTGTATATGCAAACATCACCAACCTGGATTCCAACACAGTCTATTATTTCCGGTTAAAGGGTACTTTCAACAATAACACCTATTATGGAAAAGTCCAAACATTCTTCTCCGGAACCGTCTTTAAGACATTACAAACCCTGTCAGCTACCAATATCATTGATTCAGTGGTAACAATAAACGGTTTCATCGACAAATTCTTGCTTCCGGTTACATTGAGTTTTGAGTATGGCCCCTCCACCTTCTTAGGTCAGGAAGTAACAGCAAATCCAACCTCTGTAAACGATTCTTTACCACATGCCGTTACAGCCACGCTGGCAAATCTTCCACCCAATGAATTATTTTATTTCCGATTAAAGGGATTGACATCCGTATCTCCGTTTTACGGAGAAATACTTGTTTTCCGTTCAGGGCTTTCTTATGTTTATCTAAATACAGAGGATGCAACCCGTATCACCAATACCTCCGCACAGTTAAATGCAAGTGCAAGACATTTGTCTAGTCCGGTTATCTTAAGTTTCGAATATGGACTTACACCGGCATTAGGCAATTCCGTAACGGCCAGCCCTTCGACCATTACAGATACCGGATCTTATCTGATTTCTGCCAATCTATCCGGATTACAGCAGGAACAGATATATTATTTCCGGCTGAAGGCCGTCAGCGGCGGAATTACCACATATGGTGACACCAGACAGTTGTATACCGGTGCATCTGAAATTCCGAATTGGGATTTTCAGCATTGGAAAAGAGATACCGTCACCGTTCCTAAAATATGGAACCTTATAGATGAAGACTTTGAACGCGTTCAAGGCCATTCCGGTAATTATGCGCTGAAATTATCCAAACAGACCTTTGCCGTAATTGGTTCTATCGGGGATGGGTTTTTCGGCGGCACCTCACTTTTCCTGAACACCATACCAGACTCTATTGAAGCGTATATAAGATATAACGTTGAACCCGGTGATTCAGCGGGCATGATGGTCATCTTAAAGAAAGGAGGTATTGCCATTTCGACGACAATTTGCCCTGTAACAGGAAACTCAGCGGGAACATTCCAGAGAATAGTGACAAAAATCAATTATGATTCATTCGTGATACCCGACACTGTCTTTATATTAACTACGCCAACGATATACCTTTTTGAAAAAAACACCATCCGTACCAACAACGAGATAACGGTTGATGATATTGCTTTTCTGCCGGAACACGCCACATTCAGAAACAGTAATTTTGAGGATTGGTTTATTTCCTATGTGGAAAGTCCGGTTTCATGGTTTAACCTAAGGTACTTTGGCTTAGACACCCTTGATCCGTCTCAAAACCATATGGTTTCAAAGGTATTTTTTGAAGAACCGGAAGATTATGCAGCCAGCATTAGAAATATATCCTGGTATCAAAACTTAACAGTAGGCGGCGAATTATCTCTCCGGAACGGACTGATTGGTGGTTCCTGGGGCGGGTTCCCGGTTAAGGGGAAACATACCACACTAAATGGATATTATAAATACATTCCTGTCTGGAAAGACTCCATGACCATCCTGGTCGGGATGTACAAAGGAGATTCACTAGTCGGATCCGGACAGATAATCCACTGGGATTCTGTTCCCGAATTTACCCCATTCCGTGTACCGATTACCTACACAAGCAGTTCTGTGCCGGACTCTGCAGATATAATCCTTCGAAGCAGCAATAGCAAATCACCCGTCATCGGATCAACACTGATAGTTGACAAGCTAAGTTTTGACGGATTTGTGCTGACCGATATAACGAGCAAGATTACACCCCCTGAACTGTTCGAAGAGGCCGGCATAAAGATTTACCCCAACCCGTCACGTGATTATATTGTAGCGGAATGTGATAATATCAAATCCGCCTACACCATTTCCATTGTGAATATCCAGGGTCAGGTACTGAAAGAGATCAGGTTAGAAAGAAACCAAAAATACATTCAGATAAGAGTTGGCGAACTGGCCGTTGGAAGCTATTTTTTACTATTAGAAAATGAAGAGAAAATATACACCAAAAAGTTTATTGTATTGAAATAGATGCTTCCTTATTGCGTTTTTGATAACCTGTTACATCTGATTGCAAATGAAAAAAAATTATACAAAATTCCTCCTCCTTTTATTCCTATCAACTTCGAATTTCATACAAGCACAGCAAAAATGGTATTCCTCATTTGTTCCACGCGGCAGACATGTCAATGATATAAAGATCATCGATACGACGCGCATAGAAATTTCCGGAGGCAACGAATTCAATGACTCTCTGGCAGATATATTTTTATCCAATAACGGTGGGCTTTTCTGGGACTTCAGCTATAATGCCATCGCTCCCTGGATTAAATCCACCGCATTGAAAGACAGTATGACGGGATATGCGGCTGGTTTCAGCGGTTCCATCTTTAAAACTGTCAACGGCTGCGTTTCGTGGACAAAGATGCCGGCACCCATTAACCGCCAGTTTAATAAAATCATCTATACGTCTCCGGCTACACTTTTCATTGCGGGCGGAACGAAACCCGGTACAGATGCAGATACCCTTCAAACCATTCTGAAGAGCATTGACGGCGGAGCCACCTGGACGGTAAAACTGGATCGGAAAGGATATTGGCTGAGATCTATCAGTTTTGCAGATGCGCTGAACGGACTGGCCGTTGGAGACAGCGGCATCATCTTACGGACAACTGACGGTGGAAACTCATGGACCCAAATCACAGCTCCTGTCAGGCGAAATTTTAATGCGGTAAAATGTATCAGTTCCACCAAAGCCATTCTGTGCGGCGGCGATATCATCAATGCCACCATATTAAGAAGTTCTGACGGAGGCCTGTCATGGTCTGTTATCAAAGACACCGCAGGCGGCATCCTGAATGATGTATTCTTCCTGAATGATTCTGTCGGCTACATCGCAGGAGACCAATCTACTTTTCTTAAAACCAGAAACGCCGGTATGACATGGAAAGCTGACACGGTCAACCATTCCAATCTGTCACAAACATTCAATTCGGTGGCATTCACCAATGAAACCTTTGGAGCTATCGGAGGTCAGTTTGGCGCTATGCATATTTACACCTATATACAAGCCCCATCCGCTGCCACCTCCGGAGCCATTGTTACATCAGACACAACGGCCACGCTTAAGGCTGTAATTAATACACATGGCTATCCCGGCCTTTTTTCATTCCTGTATTCTACTGATTCCTCATTTGCGTCTTATACAGAATCCTATCCGGAACCTGTTCTCAGCAATTCCTATTTACCCGTCCAATACATCACTTTTGATTTGATTCGGGACACAACCCATTATTTTACCATCAAGTCATGGACACTGTCCGACACAGTATATGGAGACACCTTAAATTTTTTCTCCCATCCGCCGAGGTATTCTTACCAGACATTATCACCAACCAGTGTTTCCTCAACGGGCGCCACATTATCAGGTTCAATCAATAAATTTACAAGTCCCGTTACGCTTAGCTTTGAATATGGTACAACACCCTTACTGGGCAGTGAGGTCAGCGCAGTTCCGTCCAACTTGAATGATTCCCTGTTACACAGTATCACAGCTGTACTCTCAAACCTGCAGCCTAATAAAACCTACTACTACCGGTTAAAAGTAAATGCAAGGACAGAGTTGTTATTTGGAGAAACAGTAACATTTTTTACCGGTGTTGTCTATAAAACCGTTCAGACACTATACCCTACATATGTCCAAAACCAATCCGCCACACTGAATGGCGCTATTGATAAATTCTTACTTCCGGTGAATTTAAAATTTGAATACGGCACCTCTCCTGCTCTAGGTACTGTTGTTGCCGCCACGCCATATACCGTAAATGATACCTTATACCACACCTGCAGCACAGTCATCACCAATCTTTCACCGGCAACCCAATATTATTACCGATTAATTGCGGAAACAACAACCGGAACCTATTACGGGGAGATCATTTCTTTCAATTCAGATATCAATTACACCCTTTTCAAAACACTCGCTGCAACGGGAATCACCAGTTCTTCTGCAACATTAAATGGGGTGACAAATAAATTAAGCGCTCCGCTGAATCTCAGCTTTCAATACGACACTACGGCAAACTTTTTTCATCCGGTACCAATGGATGCAAACCCTAACCTGATCAACGACACGTTGCTGCATTATGTCAGTGCAACCGTTAATGGATTAGAGAATAACCGTCTTTATTATTTCAGGCTCAAAGGAACAAACAGCAATGCAGCTATTTTTGGTGATACCTACCAATTCTATACAGGATACCCGGAAATACCCAACTGGGATTTTCAGGATTGGGAAACGGATACCGTCAATATTCTCCGATACTGGAATGTCGGCCTGGACTCATTCAGCCGTGTGCAGGGACATTCCGGAAATTACGCACTCAAGCTCAGCGGCCAGACCTTTGCATTAAATGGTTTTCCGGATGATTACCTGGGTTTCTTAGGAGGCTATCCGCTAGTCGGACGCCCTGACTCGGTAGTGGCCTATCTGAATTATTATGTCGAAGCCGGAGATTCTGCCTTTATGCTGATTTTCCTGAAGAAGGACGGGCAAATAATCAGCAATAATATGATTCCGATTACGGGAAACTCCGGCGGAATATTTAAAAGATTTTCGCACAAATTGGATAACACCTCCTCATTGACTGCAGACAGTATCATCTCGGGCTTTGCCAGTACTAATTTGTTTTCCGGCTATAGCCGATTTACCAACAACTACCTGATTATTGACGATATTATACTAAATCCGGGCAACCTGACATTTGCAAACAGTAATTTTGAAGCATGGTTTCCCCAAGTCATTGAAAATCCAAGAGGATGGTTTTATATAAAATACATTGGATTGGATGATAATCCCTCCACCAAACACATGGTTTCCAAAGCATATTTTAATGCACCGCAGGACTATGCTGCAGAGATTAACACTATAACTTTTAATACCTTGAAAGCAGGAGGCAACCTGTCTACCAATACATTTATTAATGACAAAAGCGGGGGATTCCCGGTAAGAGGACGTCATGTTTCTCTAAACGGATATTATAAATACATCCCGGCAGCCGGTGATACGTTGGAGATAAACATCGACATGAAAAAGAACGGACAGAGTATCGGTGGCGGCTCATTTATCAGCTCGGATGCCACTCCGGGGTTTATACCGTTCACACTTCCCATATTCTACAATAATGACCTTTATCCGGATAGTGCCGCCATCTCATTGAACAACACCAGGAAGAACAACAGAAATGCAGCCGGTTCAGCCCTATTTGTGGATAAGCTAAGTTTTGACGGATTCTACACGGACATCCGTAACAACAACACGGCTGAACTGTTGGAATTAGATGGCATGAAAGTATTTCCCAACCCGGCCAAAGACATACTCATCATCGAGAATCTGTCAGACAATTCTAAAGACTGCTCACTGACGCTTTTAGGAACGAACGGACAAATTATACGGGAAGTAAAATTAACATCCGGACAACGAACGGCTCAGTTGGATGTAGGAGATATTTCACCTGGTTTCTATTTGCTGGTGATGAAAAAAGGCAATCAGGTATTCAATAAAAAGATTGTGATTCAGTACTAAATTTATTTTAGTATCGCATCATAGAGTACCTGTTGTATTTTTGGCCGGATGTTCTGTTTGGCCAAATTGTTGACTTCCGCACTTGGATATACCCGATTGCAGAGAAATATGAAAATCAAATTATTCACCGGGTCCGCCCAGGCGATAGTGCCTGTAAAACCGGTATGCCCGAATGATTCCGGTGACGCGGCGTCACAGGTGGGGCCATCCTGTCCGGGAGGAGTTGGTTTATCAAAGCCTATTGCACGGCGATTGTTCGGAAACTGTTTGGACGTAAAACTCTTTACCGTATACGGCTGATAATACCGGTATCCGCCATACACTCCTCTGTTCAGCAACAGCTGAAAGTATTTTGCCAGATCGTTTGCATTCGAAAATACACCTGCATGCCCGGCAACACCGCCCAGCAAAGCGGCGCCCTGGTCATGGACCGTTCCAAGCAACAGCGACTGCCTGAAATTTTTCTCGATTTCTGTCGGCATGATTTTATTGACATCATATCCATTCCATTTCGGATTGTATTGTGTATGATACATACCTAACGGTGCATACAGATATCTCTTTGTCAGGTTCTGCAACGAATCATTATATATTTTCTCAATGATTTGTTTCAATAAATAATAGCCCAGGTCACTGTATTTGTATTCCTTTCCGGATAATGCGCAATTATAAATCATGCTCCAGACGGAATCCTGAAACGATTTTTTCAGAAAGAGACTGTCTGAAATTCTGACGGAAAACAACAAATCCTGTGTCTTGGAATACCATAAACTGTCGGGATTTCCTGCTGCATCCAATGAATTCTTGTAAAACGGAATCCACGCCGGCAAACCCGCCTGGTGACACAACATTTCCTTTATGATGATATCTTTTTTATTGCAGCCTTCCGGGTAGGAATGGTAATCTCCCAGTCTTCTATTGACATCCAGCTTCCCCTGCTCCTGCATTTTCATTATCATGGGCAAGGTCGCCGTTACTTTGGTCACCGATGCGATATCAAACAAATCGGTGGTTTTGGTGGCTATGGTATTGTCGTACGTATGAAACCCGTATGCTTTCTCGTAGACAACATTGCCGTCTTTAGCGACCAGCAGCTGTGCGCCCGGAAATATTTTGTCATCAATGGCTTTGTAAATGATGGCATCCGCCTTTTGCAGCGTTTTGCCGTTCATATTCACTTCGAGCGGGCTGCCGTATTTCAGACGCATATCAGACTGCGTACATTCGCCGTCACCGTATTGAAACTTCCCGACGGTCACCGGCAAAATCCCTTCCGCTCCTCGCGCTCCGAAAATGATTTGTGCCGTTATCGACTCCGCTTCCTCTTCTTCGTTATACCCGACAATCACGGTATTGAAATCCTGAAAATATTTTAAACTGTACGGCGAACCAAATACAGTCAGTATGGTCTGGGTTTGCCTGTTGAGCTGCTTTAAGAATGCAACAGCGTTATCCGTTAATCCAAAATTCTTGGAAGCAAAACGGCTCATATCCTGTATATCCGCTATGACGAGATGGTAACCTTTCAAAGTATCCAATACGTCCTTGAATGTTGCAGCACTTTCACTTTTGGGAATATAAAAATGATCTACCTGTGTGTATTTATCGAGCGTATTGGAGAAAACCGTCTCTTTACCGCTGCCAACGCCTACATGTGCTATGCGCTTTTGCAGGTTTAATATCGGAAGTATATATCCGCTGTCCCGGGCTACTGTTATGGCGTTCTCCATCAGTCTATACTTCAGGAATTTAGACTGCTCGCTGTTGATATCCTCGTTAATACCCTCGAGCTTTATCGGTTCATATCGGTTCAGTCCCAACCAGTATTTAGCTGCCAATATTTTGCGCACCCGCCGGTTAATCAGTTCTTCCGGAATAATGGAATCCTGTAATATTGTACAATGAATTTTTTCCATGGTTTTATCGATATTATCTGGAAACAGCATCATATCATTACCTGCCAGAATGGCCATCACCTCTGCGGTACCGGAAGGGTAATATTTGGTAATGCCCTTCATGTTCATGGCATCTGTAAAAATCAACCCTTTGAATCCCATCGAATCGATTAATTTTTGCTGAACAATCTGCGGGGATAACGTTGCAGGGAAATTAGGTGCCGCATCAAGCGCCAGCACATTCAGGTGCGATACCATGATGCTGCCGACACCATAACGGATAAATTGTGTAAAGGGATATAATTCGACAGCTTCCAATCGTTCCATCGAATGTTTGACTACGGGTAAATCTTTATGAGAATCCACGTCGGTATCTCCGTGTCCCGGAAAATGCTTACCGCTTGCGAGGATAGTATTATCCTGTAATCCCTGCATGTAGGCAATTCCTCTGCGCACGACGCCGAACTTGTTATCTCCGAATGCACGGTCATTGATCACCGGATTATTCGGATTGCTGTTGACGTCAATATCCGGCGCGAAATTGATATGGATACCGATGCGTTTCATCTGACGGGCAATTTCTTTACCCATATCATAAATCAGCTCCGTATTATCAATGGCTCCAAGGGTCAGCTGCCGAGGATACGAAATGGTATTATCCAGACGCATGCCTAAACCCCATTCCCCGTCAAACCCTATCCAAAGCGGTGATTTGCTTTCCGCCTGGTAACGATTGGTCAGCTCTGCCTGTTTTTGGGGCGTTCCCTGAAAAAATATCAGCCCACCCACCTTGTAGTCTTTAATGTACTTGTCTACTGACTGATAACTGGCTTCATCCTTATTGGAATAGGCGGCCACCATAAACAACTGGCCGATTTTTTCATCCAGCGTCATATTTTTCAGCAGGGAATCTACCCAGGCATTCGATGTATCTTTTAAATAAGGAGGATCGGCTGCATAAGAGCAGGCGATAAACAGTAAACAGTAAACGGTAAACAGTATTTTACATTTCAATCCTTGCATCTTATAAACCGTTACAATAATCAGTCCTAAAGTTGCCCAAACATACTAAAATTCATTTCTTTCCTGCCGGCAAACTTTACACTTTGGTGGAAACACCTGTTTTGATGATAATTTAATGCCCCAAATAACAGCATTTAACACGTGGTAACGCTTACAATTTTGTAATATTGTGTGAACTATATGTCTGATATCATACGATTATTGCCCGATGCCATTGCCAACCAGATTGCCGCCGGTGAAGTGATTCAGCGCCCGGCATCTGTGGTGAAAGAATTGCTGGAAAACAGTGTGGATTCAGGCGCTAAAAACATTCAGTTAATTGTAAAAGACGCCGGCCGTGCACTCATACAGGTGGTGGATGACGGCTGTGGCATGAGTGAAACCGATGCCCGTATGTGCTTCGAACGGCACGCCACTTCAAAAATCACCAAAATTGAAGATTTGTTCGCCCTGCATACCTTTGGATTCCGGGGAGAAGCGATGGCATCCATCGCAGCTGTGGCGCAGGTAGAACTCAAAACAAAATTACATACCAAAGAAATTGGAACGATACTGATTGCCGAGGGTTCAAAAGTGGTATTACAGGAACCTTGTTCGCACAATGCAGGCACCTCAATTTCCGTCAAAAATCTATTTTATAATGTTCCGGCACGCCGGAATTTCCTGAAATCGAATCCGATAGAAACCAAGCACATACTGGATGAATTTATCCATGTGGCATTGGCCAATCCGGACATCTTCTTTACCTTGCACCACAACGGCATAGAAATCTATCACCTCAATCCCGGTAATCTTCGTCAGCGGATAGTGGGCATCTTTGGGAAAAGTTACAATGAAAAATTAGTCCCGATAGAAGAACTGACAGATTATGTAAGTGTTCGGGGCTTTATTGGGAAACCGGAACTCAGTAAGAAAACACGGGGAGAGCAGTTCTTCTTTGTGAACAACCGGTTCATCAAAAATAATTTCTTAAATCATGCCATTTCAAAGGCATACGATGGTTTGATAACGGATAAAAACTTTCCCTTCTATTGCCTTTTCATTGACATTGAACCGGGTGCCATTGATATCAATGTACATCCTACCAAACAGGAAATAAAGTTTGAAGATGAAAAATCCATCTGGTTACTGCTGAACGCCGCTGCCAAACACGGACTTTCCCAATACAGTGTAATGCCGACCATAGATTTCGAACACGAATCTAATTTCAATCAACTGGTGGATGAACGAGTGTATAACGAACAACCGTTTAAAGTAGTGCAGTCCAAATTAAACTCGGACACGAACACCAGAGGCTCGTATCATTCGCCGTTTGATAAAGATATTCCCGCCACACATCAGAAGGATTTTCCGAGGGAAAGAACGGGAGGTTTTGATGGCTGGAAAAAACTATATGAAATCGACGAAGAAACGGCAGAAAGAACCGTAACGATACGCAGTAAGATGGATCAGCTGGAGGCGTTGGAAAGTGAGAATGAGATCTCCAATAACCCCTTTAAAAATGAACGTTTCGAGCCGATACAATTACACGAACGCTATATTTTAACCCAAATTCGCAGCGGATTTATCCTGATAGACCAGCACAAGGCACATCAGCGTGTATTGTACGAGCAATACCTGCAGAACTTATCCAATCAGCCGGCAGCTTCCCAACAGACCTTATTTCCCAAGACACTGGAATTAAGCGGCAGCGATGCTGCAATGTTGCAGGAAATATTGCCGGAACTGAGAGTTTTGGGATTTGACATTGAATTTTTTGGCGGAACTACTTTTGTGATACACGGCATGCCGGGTGATCTGAAAGATGAGAACGAAAACCAACTGATAGAAAGATTGTTAGAAGACTATAAAAACAGCAGTAAAACGGACAGCTTTGACAAAAGAAAGAATATTGCAAAAACATTAGCCTATCAGACCGCCGTTAAGTCGGGCCAATTGTTGGACAAGGCGTCCATGCAGCAACTGATAGATGAATTGTTTGCCTGCGAGCAGCCCAACATCAATCCGGTTGGATTAGCTACTTTTACACAATATTCTTTTGATGAAATTGAACGAAAATTTAATTCCTAATCCCTAAAGTGAACTATTTTATACTACGAAGATGAATCAATTCAGACGATTTGGCGGAATAATGGACATGAGTCCTGTTGTGAAGAACCTGATACTCTTGAATGTACTGGTGTTTGTCGCCTGTTTGTTATATCCGAACCTGACAGGACTGTTTGCCATGCACTATCCGTCCAACCCGGATTTCAAGCCCTGGCAGTTGGTGACGCACATGTTTACGCATGGCGGGCTCCTGCACATTTTCTTTAACATGTATGCCCTGTTTAACTTTGGTGCCTTATTAGAAAATGACCGCGTACTGGGCAGCAAGCGATTTGCGTTCCTATACTTATTTTCCGGTTTTGGAGCCATTTTCTTTCATTTAGCCATCAACGCGATCATGGCGTATAACTATACCGGTACGATCATGTTCAACAATGAGAGTATCGCCAACTTAACCTTAAGCGCAGACGCCATCAAGAATCTGTCCGCCATCTATTATTCCGGTGTGGTGGGTGCTTCCGGAGCCATTTATGGCCTGCTGGCAGCATTCGGCTACTTATTCCCCAATACGCCTCTGATGTTCCTGTTCATTCCGGTGCCTATCAAGGCAAAATATATGATCCCATTGGTCATCATAGCGTATGATATCGCTTTTGCACAATATGGACTGGATAATGTGGCGCATTATGCGCATATCGGTGGCGCGGTCTTTGGATTTTTATTAATTTTATTTTGGAATAAAACCAGTAAGGAAACTTTTTACTAATTATTTTAATCAGGAGTTAACCAACAGCCTATGTACGGAAATTCCGTTTGGGACGATATAAAATGGCAGTTCAGGTACGGCACGGATTTAATCAAATTAATCCTTGTCAATATCGCCGTGTTTCTGGTGATCAACCTTGTCCAGCTGGTTTTGTTTTTTGCACAAAAACAGGGTGCCTTTGAATTAACCCATTGGCTATCGCTTTATGCGTCCTTCCCGAAGTTAGCACATCAGCCGTGGGGTATCCTTACCTATATGTTTGTGCATGAAAGTTTCTGGCATATCTTATGGAATATGCTGGGCTTGTATTGGTTCGGCCAGATATTGCAGGATATGATCGACAAACCTAAACTATTGCCTTTGTATCTTTTCGGAGGCATCTTTGGCGGCTTGCTGTACATCCTGTTTTACAATATCTTTCCGGTCTTTAATACCGTGCTGGGAAGCGCTACCTGTATCGGGGCTTCTGCAGCCGTTATGGCTGTCGTACTTGCCGCGGCGACCATTGCACCGAATATGGAACTGATGCTGTTCTTATTCGGCTCTGTAAAAATAAAATGGATTGCATTGGTTTATGTGGTGCTGGACATTATAAATATCCAGAACGGGAATGCCGGCGGGCATATCGCACATTTAGGCGGCGCATTGTTCGGATTCATTTTCATCAAACAGCTGCAGAATGGAAATGATTTATCCAAATCATTTTACATGGCAACAGATTTTCTTCCCAACTTATTTAAAAAGAAATCCAAACTGAAAGTCGTACATAAGAAAGAATATGCGTTTACTTCAGGACAACACAACAAAGAAAAAGTGAATACACAAAAAAACAAGACGCATCTGGATACCATCAGTAAACAGGAACGATTAGATGCCATTTTGGATAAGATCAATCGTTCCACCTACGATAGCCTGACCAAGGAAGAAAAAGATTTTTTATTTAAAATCAGCCAGGAGGACTGAGTTTGCATATCAATTTTTGATTATATTTCAGTTTCAAACGATCGAATGAAGTTTTTAAAATGGCTATTATCCTTCTCCTCCCGAACTGCCAATGTTGTCTTTGTGGTGCTTCTGCTGATAAGCCTTTCAGCTTCTTATATCAGTCCTGAAAAGATATGGTTCTTTCCATTTGTCGGCATGCTGCTGCCATTCTTGCTATTTGTCAATATCCTTTTCATCATCATCTGGATCTTGAGAAAAAGATATTTTGCCGTGATTTCCTGCCTGGCACTTGCAGCCTGCATGCCTCAGATACTAAGACTGACGGCAACCAACATCGGGAAACCTAAAAAAAGCAAATCTGCACACAATATTAAAGTAATGTCCTACAACGTGCGTGATTTTGATTTGTACAACTGGAGTGAGAACATCCATTCCAAAGAAAAGATATTTGAAACCATCCATGAAAAGAATCCGGATGTCATCTGTTTCCAGGAATTCTATAACGATACCACGGCAGAGTTCAGCACCATACAGCATTTGATACAGATGGGATATACACACTACTATTTTACCAAAGAACTCGTGCTGCGCAACACCGATGAATGGGGCATCGCCTTGTTTTCCAAATTTCCCATTAAAAATCATGGGGAAATCATCAAACAATCCTTTAAAACCGGCTACGGGAAAAGGCCGTTCAGAGGCCAGTATGCCGATATTGAAATCGGCGATACCGTTATCCGGTTTGTGAATGTCCATCTGCAGTCCATCTACTTTGGCAGCCGGGATTATGAGACGATTGAAGAATTCCGTTCGACGCAAAATGTCAATGAGCATGGGGCAAAAAGTATTATCCTGAAACTAAAGAGAGCGTTTGAAAGAAGAGCACAGCAGGCAGACGAATTAAGAGCGTTTTTAAATGCACAAACAAAGCCTGTCATCCTGTGCGGAGATTTCAACGACCTGCCTAATTCGTATGTCTCCAACACCATTTCGAAGAATCTGAAAGACGCCTTCCTGGATTACGGGTTTGGGATTGGACGTACCTATAACGGAAAGATTCCGTTTCTGAGAATCGACTATATCCTTACGTCTCCGTACATCGAAGTGCACCAATTTGAGAAAGTGAACAATACTATTTCAGATCATTTTCCGGTGTATGCAGAACTGTCTACATATTAACCTTATCGCTGACGGGATAATGGTTTCTGTCGGCTCCGTTGCGCGCCACCAGCTCGCCCAGGAATCCGGCAACAAATAACTGCGTACCGACGATTATCGTTAAGATACCCAAGTAAAAGATAGGCCTGTTCGTCATACCGACAATACCAAAAATGGTTTTTGTAATCGTCAGGTATATCAGAATTAGAATACCAAAGAAGAAGGACAATACGCCCAATGTTCCGAATATATGCATCGGACGTTTTCCATACCTTCCTACAAAAGTAATGCTCATTAGATCCAGGAACCCGTTCACAAAACGTTCGATGCCAAATTTGGTGGTTCCGTATTTGCGTTCGCGGTGCAGTACGGGCTTTTCCGTTATCCTGTCAAATCCCGCCCATTTGGCGATGACCGGAATATAGCGGTGCATTTCGCCGTACACTTCAATACTCTTTACCACTTTCTTCTGGTAGGCTTTCAGCCCGCAGTTAAAATCGTGGAGGTTATGAATACCGGACACGGAACGGGTAACCGCATTGAATAATTTAGTCGGTAGCGTTTTGGTTATGGGATCGTAGCGTTTTTTCTTCCATCCGGAAACGAGGTGATAACCATCCTCCGCAATCATCCTATACAGCTCCGGTATTTCATCCGGCGAATCCTGCAGGTCCGCATCCATCGTGATGACCACATCGCCCTGCGCCGCTTCAAAGCCCACCTGTAAGGCGGCCGACTTGCCGTAATTGCGCTGAAAGCGTATTCCTCTGATAGCCGGATTCTTTTCAGATGCCGTTTTTATCACCTGCCAGGAATTGTCCTTACTGCCATCGTCTACTGCAATCACTTCGTAGGAGAAATGATGCTCGGCCATCACCCTCTCTATCCAGGCAAATAATTCCGGCAGCGATTCATCTTCATTCAACAACGGTATGACGATACTGATATTCAAGTTTATTCTTTCTTTAAAACAATGGCTAAAAGTAGTGAAAATATTATTCCTATCCCGCTGTATAACATCATCACAATGGCAAAAGCTCCTTTGGGCATCAGTTGGGTTCCCGTCATCTTAGAAAATATGGTGTAAAATGTACTGATAAAAATGGCCAATACCAGACTGGCCATCCAGCCGCCTAAAAATCCCTGCATAAGGGAAAGTTTATTCCCCTGTATTTTCCTCGAAAGAAACTGTGTCATGCCCACCACTACCACAATGGAAGTCATCTGCAGAATCATAGCCTGCGGACGTCCGTACGGTAGTTTCTTTACATAAGCCAGTGTGAAAAAGGCAGCAAAGAACAGGGCAGATACCAATGCTGAAAACAACGTAATGGTGATGCCGCTCAATACACCTCTTGTGTTATTTTGGGGTAGTTCGTTCATATCTCATTATCCGGTCATCAGGAAAGTAAAGTGAATTTCCCTTTGGCATAAACGGCCTTTACCTTTCCTTTCAAGGGTTGGTTTATATACGGCGTATTCTTTGATTTGGAATGTATATCTTTCTCCGTAAACGTCCACTCCGTATTAAAATCCAGTATTGCAAAATCCTCGTTCTTCTTATCGGGCCGTATGATTTCCGCAGGATGGACGGACAATACATCCACCAGCCTCTCTTTGGTGATCACACCTTCCAGTTTTTTGTTCAAAAGCCCGAATGCGGTTTCCAATCCAATCATCCCGAAAGAAGCCACTTCAAACTCCTCATTCTTCCCATCGATATTAAGCGGCGTATGCTGTGTCGAAATACAGTCTATGGTACCGTCTTTCAGCCCTTCTACCAATGCGGCCTGGTCGTGCGCCGTTCTCAAAGGTGGAAATACCTTATAGCCGGAATCAAAACCTTTCACGGCATTCTCATCGCTTACCAGATGATGCACGAATACCGAACAGGTTACTTTCAGTCCGTCTTTCTTCGCCTGTCGGATGCTATCCACACTTTCCCTGGTGGAGATGCCCGCAAAATGCAGCTTGCCACCCGTATATTTCAGCAGTTCAATATCGCGCTGCACGGCGGCATATTCAGAAAGGTTCGTTATACCCTTCATGCCCATACGTACGGAAATTTCACTCTCATTCACCTGTCCGTCACCTACCAGCGTCTGATCAAACGGCAATGTCATCACCAGACCGCCAAACGGCTGCACATACTGCAATGCCCGCAGCATGACTCCGCTGTCTTTAATGCTGTGTGGAATATCTGAAAATGCCACCGCACCGGCATGGTGCATGTCGAGCATTTCCGTTGGCGTCTTGCCGTCGAAATTTTCAGTAACGGCACCTACCGGCAATATGGTTATCGCAGTATGTTTCGCCTTATTCAGGATGTATTCCACCTGGGCTTTGGTTTGGGTGATCGGATGATTATCCGCCATGGCGCAAATGGTGGTAAAACCGCCCGACAGTGCCGCTTCAGCCACCGACCCGATATCTTCGCGGTATTCAAAGCCCGGATCGCCGATATGGACATACAGGTCACAGAATCCCGGAGCGAGATGACAGCCGGAAAAGTCGATTGCTTCTGCATCTTTCGAATCGGCAGTAATTTTGATTTTACCATGCTCTATCAGCACATCTGTCGTTTTCCCATTATATTCAGAGGAAGGGTCCAGGATGGTGATATTTTTGAGCAGGTATCGGTTCATTTCCAGAATCTAATCAGTAAAATTTCTACAAGCAGGAATACTAAGGACAAAATTACGCAAAGTTTCCATAATAAGATGCCGTCTTTTATTTGTTTTACGGAAGCAGACAGATTCGCCCGTGTATTGTCCAGCACCAGCTGGTTTTTCCGGCTGAACATCGCTTTTAGATCCGATACTGCAGCAAACACCAGATTGGATTCTGTACGGTCAAAATTAAAGGCGGCGATACCGAGATTTTTATTGCCGGCAGAGATGACATAGTGCCCGTCGGAAGCCAGCGTGGTATTCACCCTCAGCAATACGGTGTTTCCCACCGAACGGTTTTCCGGAATGAATTCATTTTTGCCGTTGGACAGCTTATAGACACTTTCGCCGTTGGCATACTCATTCTTCAGCTCCAGTAAATTATCCCTGCCGATGACATGGTAAACCGGCTGATTATTTTTTTTGTACACGGCACAGTTATACACCATCGGTGCAAATATGGCCTTGGCCTGCAGATCGGAAAAGTCCGCCTGCAAAGGCACCGCCTGCAGGTAAATGAAACCCTTGCCCGCGTCAAACTTAGATACCAGCGGCGTATTCAGCGTCGTTGACAGCAGTTCGCGCTGATTGGCACCGGAGGCAGCCACCACAGGATAGTATTTCTTTATTTTGGGTGTCTCCACATTTTTCGGGAGCTGATTGAAAACCCCTTTAAATACATCTTCATTCAGATTTATCCGGGTGACTTCACCTTGCCTTGTCTGCACTTCACCGTAGGTGCCTGTATTGCTGCCCGACAAGAATGCGTTATACGACACTATATTCGCATTCACCGCCGGAATGACATAGATATTGCCGCCATTCTCCAGATACTCTTTTAATGACGCCGACAGCCCCGAACTGATTTCGCCAAGTTGATTGAGGATAATCAGGGAATAATTTTTAAACGCTGAGTAATCAATCTGCCCCTTGTTGGTTTTGTCAAAAACGAAATGTGCATCATTGGAAAAGACAGCCGCAATATTATCCGGTGTTTCCGTGTCCTCTATCGACAATACTTTTTCATTCACATCCACGTTGAAGGCAAAAAAGAACTTATCATCAAATGTAATCGGATAATCATTGAAGGAGATTTCGCCGCGCTGCCAGCCCGGCTGTATTACGGCAATGTTGAACGAATCCACCACAGCGCCGCCGGCAGGGATGCTGACATCATCAATGGCCTTGACGGCGTCATTGATCTTGACGGAAACCCGCATCTTATCGGCCTGCGTATTGCCGGAATTCTTTAAACGGACAATCAGCTTATTGTTGGCGTTCATCGTAAACACCGGCTGCTCGAACCAGCAGGAATCCACATAAATATTCTTTTCGGGATTGCCCTGTATATCGAGAAAGTGCGCAGTATAGGTGGTATCCTCCGCCTTGGTCAGCATGTTTTTCTGAAAGTCGGAAATGAAGAAACCCAATTTATTTTTGGTCCCCAGCGACTGAAATAAGGCGGCCTGTTTTTGGGAGATTTCATCCACGGTTTTGGTATTCGGGCTCAATTCAACCTTGTCCACCGCATCGAGAAAATCCTGTTTTTGCATCCAGCGCTGGTGGGCACCCTCGAGGTCGTTAGTGAGCAGCGCGAATTTATCGCCGGAGTTGAAGGCATTTACAATTTCTTTAGCCTTCGCCTTCGCCACACCCAGGGCAGCCTCGCCGCCGGTCTTCAGTCCCATCGAATAGGAATTATCTATATAGACACAAACGGCAGCATCTCCCTGATTCAGCTTATTCTTATGGCTGCTAATGAACGGCTGCGCGAATGCCAGGATTAAAAACAATAACGCCAGCAAGCGGGAAGCGAGTATCAGCCGCTTCTTGAGTTTTTCGATGGTCGATTTTTCCTCCTGCACCTGTTTCAGAAACCGGATATCGGAGAAATAGACTTTCTTGAATCTTCTGAAATAGAAAAGATGAATGATAACCGGAACAGCAAGAGACAACAGCGCGATCAGAAACCAAGGAAATACAAATAGCATAAGAATAAAGATATGGAAAAATATATGTGGTGATATGTGAAATAATTTTAATTTGTACATATCAATCAAATTATCTCTCAATACCTCTGTTTTCAGATACAGCCCCTACTCTATTTTTATCAATTTTCTGGTTTCTATGTTATCAAGATAGTTAAACTGAACCAGGTACAATCCTTTTACCAATGAACTTAAATCAAATCGTAGTTCTGAATCACCCTTGTTTACTGAATAAACGGACTGCTGCACCATATTTCCCTCCACCGTAAATATTTTTACGTTGATATCCATATCTTCTACACTGTTAAATCGTATTGTTGAATGCCCCCTGGATGGATTTGGCATAAACTCGCTCAACTTGACTTTTATTTCAGCGTTTATCATTGCCGAAACTATCTTAGTTCTGGTGAAAGCACCGTCAAAATCT
Organism: Sphingobacteriales bacterium; assembly: GCA_016719635.1. Taxonomy (NCBI): domain Bacteria; kingdom Pseudomonadati; phylum Bacteroidota; class Sphingobacteriia; order Sphingobacteriales; species Sphingobacteriales bacterium. The sequence goes on from JADJYT010000010.1 coordinate 56,246, forward strand.
ACCTGTTTTAATCTATAATAATATCGTTTTCCAAATTCTACATATTCATCAATATAGTAATAGTTATGAAAGCCTTTATAATTTCCGGCACCGGCAATCTCTCCTATTTTTTTAAAATTGATGGCGTCAGCACTTCTTTCAATTTCAAATCTCAGGTTATTCTTTTCAGAAGCAGTTGCCCAATCTATTCGTATTTCCTTTTCCAGCCCGGTTGCCTGCAAACTGATTAATTCTACCGGCAATCCGGTATTTTCATAATATGAAGGATACAGATAAAATGTTCCTGCCTGTCCTGTTCTGAAAGCAGCCTGCCAGTACCCATCCACTCTTGTAAATGTCGGATGATAAACAACCCCGTTTGGAGAACCCGCCGGAATAAATGTATCACTGTTGTTTGGATAAGCAATCAGTAATAATTCAGGCGCTGTTTCAAAATAGAAATACGACCCGTTGCTCAAAGTTGCACCCTGTAAAGCTGCCACTTCCTGGTCTGTGAAATACAATTTGATTTCCATTGGAGCATCCGTTGTGGTATTTATATTCCAAGCACGCGGCAGGAATGGTTGCGGCAATTCACCCACACCGGTCAGCCATGTTTCCACCGATCCTACATCGCTTACCTGCGGATCTCCCGCTACATTATAGGGGAGTTGTCCGCAAAAGGTAGTATTCCCTATTGAAACTGCGTCAGCACTGTCAGTTACCCTTGCCAGTAATTTTCCGTTTAAATCATAATAACTAAACATTCCGCTGTTTTGCACCGGACATGTCAGACAATATTCGTTCCCATATTTTGAAACCATTGCAGTATCGTATATGATAGGTTTAATTATTGTATAGGCAGTATCACGACACCCCTTAGCATTTGTAACCACCCATATGGCTACCGTACTGTCTCCGGTTTGTGACAATGAACCTATCCCTGTAACAGAGTCTGTCGGAGTGGTGATTGAACCCGGTCCGGAATATATTGACCATGCGCCTGTATTGGGTGATGCGCCGGGTGCAATTAGTTCACCGAAATAAGATTGCTGATAAGTACAATCATATAATTCGCTGCTGGCATTCCCTGCAACCGGTTTAGGAGCCTTGGAGAGCTTAACGGTATCCGGGCAGCTGTTAATAGTATAAATATAAAAGAAATTACCATCAGCAGCAGGTGTAAAGTCAATATCCGCCACACCATTTACCGTGCCGCCCAGGGTAGCACCTGCCGGATTTCCGGCCATGGCTGTCCAGGTGCCCTGATCATAATTGCCCTCTAAAACTCCGCTATGAACACCGCATATGGAAAGGTCAATTCCTGCAAAAGGTCTGCTTACTATTACTTTGGCCGTGTCTGTTACTTCGCCATTCAGCCAGATAAAATTATATTCTCCATCTTCCTCGAAATCAGAAAAGGTAGCTGTCGGTGACGTTGGATCTGAAATAATGACTTTACCCGGATTATCATATCTTTCCACCCAGGTACCCGGTGTTGTTAACGCTAAAAATGAAACGGAGCCTCCTCCGTAATTATAACAAGCTGCCCTGTCTGTTCCGGCACTCGGTCTTTGTATGCCAAAATTAACACCTGTTACATTCAATAAGCCAGTCGATATGGCAATATAAGCATTAGTTTCATCTAAAGCTTCAAAACCACTGCCTTCACTATTGTTCGAACCATAGGCTTCCCCAACTGCACCCCAACTAGGTGGCAGCACCACAGGCGGTTGATTTGCTCCTACAGCAACATTGGTGGTAGTAATTAACAGTGTATAGTTTGTTTGAACATTTGCAAGTGGAAATGAATAGGTGCCATTACTGCTGTTTAAAGTGTCTTTAAATGCAACCTTACCATCCGGGCCTATCAGATATACATAAATCGCCTGACCGGACGGATTATCTATAGCCGTTCCGTTTATCAATCCATCTGACAAACCATTCATATCATTGAATACCGTACCGCTAATGGTTATGGATCTTTTGGTGATACCAAAATTATAACCCCCTAAACATGTGGATGCACCGGTTGCGGTAAATGCATATTGCTTCGCAGTGGTTACATAATGATTTGCAGGAACACTGCTCAAAGTATCCAGTCTGGTGATATAACACTGATTATATTTTAAAAACTTTATGGATACATTATCGATATAAACCGTATCTGCATCATCTACGCTGTTATTCGTTATGAATCTTATCATAGTACTTGCTGATGCAAACGGCGCTATATTTAAATTATAAACATCTACATAGGCAGCATCTGCAACTCCGTTTCCTGTGATGGTAAATACAGTTGTGTAAGCTGTTCCGTTTGCAGAAGCCTGCACTAAAACATTTTCTCCGGCAGTAAGTGTTGCACTCTTTCTTCTGTAAGAGAAACTTAAGTAAGCACTGGTAGCTCCGCTTAAATTTACAGATCTTCTGGCAGCCACATTATTATCTTTAAGTCTGATTCCATAAGAAAACGCGCCGTCTTTCCTAATCTCCACATCTGTATTGGCAACTGTTGCCGGTGGTGCAACACAAAATCCTACAGATGCTACGTCAAATGAATCTACCCAGTTAGTAGCCCATGCCGTGTTTCCATCTGAACCGTTATTACATGTTCTGGTTCCACCAGGTCCGTCAAAATCATCACTCACTATTTTAAGCGGGTAGGTAGAAAACTGATAATATCCTGACGCATCGACAGAAACAGAATCTGTCAATTCGTTGGCATCTATGGTGGTGTTGCAGTTCCCATCTGTATATAAATATACTTTTGCCGGAGAATGTCCTGCACCGCCATCGTTATCTAATCCGTCTTTATTTACATCTGTAAACACCTGTCCGGAGATTATATTTTTTGTTAATTGGGCAGGACAATTACTAATCTTTATAATTACAGTAGCTTTATCACATACCACTGAAGGAGTAGAACATACAAAATATTCAAGTGTATCTAAACCTGTATATCCTGTATTTGGTGTATATAATAATGTCCCGTCAGCATTTACAGAAACTGTTCCGTGAGCGGGTTGTAATACGTCGCTTGTAGAAACAGAAGAACGGTCTATTATAGCGGTGAAACCTGTATCATTCGACAGCACCTGAATAGTAACCGGTGTATTGGTTAATGTTACAGCGAAATCATCATTTGCCATTATAAATTTACTCTTACAAAATGGCTGAATTGCCGTTCCTGCATCTATATAAGGAAGTCCTAAAACAGAAATTTCGGGGTTTTCCCCATAGGCCATTGCCAGTTTTGCACCATTGCAGCTGTACACAGCTAATCCGCTCTGGTCCTTATCTGCAGCATCCAGCAACTGTCTTACTGCTAAAGCACCCAAGGAATAAGAAACATCATATTTAAAACCACATGGACTGGTACTACCGGTACTACTTGTAATATTTCCATCCCATTTAACATAAATGGTAGTGGCTGCTGTTGGCATTACCCAAACCGGATTACCATTTGCGCTTAAATCTGAAGAACCCGGAGCCCAGGCAATAGAACCAAATTCAGTCATTCTATTTTCCGGAATTAATGCAAATGCCCAGTCAAAGTCACCTCCATTATTATTAGGATTACCACTGTATGGTGGAACAACATTAAACCTCCAGGAGTCAACTAATTCATTGGCTACATAATTTTCTCCTCCTGCACTTTCAAATTTATATCCAAGAGCCCCGAGCGGGAATCGGAAAACGCCCTTGCCACCAAGGTTGAATGAGCCCGATGTTCCGGATGTAGTCCAATTTATAGTAATACCGGTACTAAGCGGGTTATAAAACATAACCACAGCCGTGTCAGTTGTTGTGGTGGTAGGAACTGGCGTATAATAAATATTTCCATAAAACTGCGCAGGTAACACATTTAGTTCTTTTGCATTAAAGCAATATAAGGAATCGCCGAAAAAGACATCTATTCCAATAGGAAGTGTACTGTTTACAGATGCACCGGCTCGTACGCCGCCGTCCTGATAATAGGTTCCTCCTTCCTGAAGGGTAACGGTTGTATCAACTATACCATTGTTGTCTTTATCTACAGAAACTGTTGTATTGTTAAAGGCAGCCCTGATAAACAAGGAGGTATATTGGAAGTCATTATTTGCACCTGTATAATTTCCTACCGGAATATTAAATGAAGTTCCGAATTTATTGACGTCATATACATCCGTTGAGTATGCTTGTTTTTCTTTTCTGCTGTTAGCCTCCCACGAAATACGGCTTAGTGCAATATCTGTTGTGGAGTAAATTTTATCTTTCCCGTCGTAATAGATTTGAGCCGGATTTCTTGGGTTGACAAAAAACCTGTTATCAGTAATTATACTTGCGCCTGATGGTATAATATCATTAGGATATCCGGGTGCAATTCCATTGTACGGATCTCTGTCACCCCAAACTTCTGTGGTGGATTGAGTAGGGTTTAACAAACTTGCTTCATATCCATCTTCCCAATGATCGTAATACAAAATGGTTCCCGCATACGGACATTTAATACTAAGAAATGTACGAAAAGTATCCGTTATAACTTCTGCTGTTTTACAGTCTGCTCTTGTAAACGCCCTGTATATGTCTTGTTCAGGTGCAGGAACATAAAAAGTATGGGATAGTTTTGCAGAAGCACAGGGGCTTGCAGAAATAGGGAAAATATTAATAACGACCTTAGCGGTATCCCAAAGTGGCGTTGGAGCAGTCAAATCGGCAATTCTATACGTTATGGTATCCAGTCCGGTTGCAATTGGTGTGTAAATCAAAACACCGCTACTTATGACTACCGAACCCTTTTTGGGCTGAATTATAACTTGTGTGCTGGTTGAGTTTATATTATTATTGGGATCATAATCATTAAATAATACATTGATATAATTTGATGTTCCCAGATAAGAAACATCATAATCATCGGTTGCCACAGGAGGACAATTACCGGTACAAACATAGTATCCAAAATTATTACCGCAATCTGTATTATTTAATGTAGAATATGATAATGAAATTAAATTTGGGGTAGTTAAACTATTTCCTGAGGGAAGTGTAGCCGGAAGTATGGAAATAAGATAGTTAGTGTCAACAGAGGATATCTGAAACTGATAAGCACCACCGGCAGTTGTATTGGTCGTTTGTAATACTTCATCTCCGGCATCATAGGTGCCGTCGTTGTTTAAATCTTTAGATAAATTTACAGTGATGCCGCCGGCACCTGTTTCTGCAACATCTTTTATCATATTACTGTTAGCATCGGAAAATAAAAATCCAGTAATATAATTACTGCCCCAGTAAGCAGGATATTTATATGATACTGCATCCACATCGCCTTTAACAGCCGTTGTCGTTACAATTCTTAAATATCGGATTCCTTCAGGTTGTGTAACATTATAATAAAAATCAGTAAAAACAGGTTGTACTGATCTTGACGCGTAGGTCTGTGTATTGCTGTAAGCAAGATCGTCTGCTGAACTTGTTACTGAAAAATTGGCAACGGTAGATGAAGCATCCGCAGCTAAATACAATTGAACTGTAGTCCCATAAGGTAACACCGTTCCAAGGTCTAAAAAAAGTGCATCCGTAGTGTTGTTTTCAAGTTTTGAAAAGTTTAAATTAGGTGTCCCTATTGCTCTGTTCGGATCTTTTGAAGTGGATTTTGCTAAATAATCAACTGCGTATCCGGAACTATAGGTTATTGCACTTCCAAGACAATAATCTTTACATGTTTTCTTATTGTAATAAACTGCATCCAGTCGCATATCCTTGTCAGCATTTGTTGAAGCAATGCGTATATATCTTGCTCCACCTGCATTATTTATTATTTTCGAAAATGCAGTTAAATCATCTAAAGCGAGTGAATCACTTGTTACCGGTGCAAAAGTAACTCCGTCCAATGACACACTGATATCCCATGTGGTAAGGTTATTATCTTTGGAAGAAGCAACATAATAAATGGTATCCAGATTAGGAATGATTTCACCTAAATCTATGGTAATTACGCCTCTGTTTGCGGGAACTGCATTATGCTTTACTGAAGCAAAAATACCATCAGGCTTACCTATTGACTTTTCTCCGTTGCCTACATAAGATGTATTATTGACGGTATAACTTTTACCATAACCTGTGTACAAATTAAGTAAAGATTGCCCGGGCGGACAACTCACCTGTGCTTTTAAGTTTCCCATCCATAACAAAAGGACAAGAAAATAAATAGTCTTTGAATAATCGGGTTTCATAAATTGGGGTCGTTATGTTACAAATAATATGTTTCATCTTAATAAGAATCAAAACTGAATGGCTGGCAGGTTGGGTCGGGTAGTTATTTAGTTTAATTAAATGCTTAGGAAAACACTTAATTAAGTATCGCTAACGACTACAATAGTTAATTTAAAAATTGTAAAATTTCTGCATCCAGGCTTTCAATTATGTTTCTTTATTTAAAAAAAATTGGGTTTTGATGTGTAAAGGTAGATTATTATTTTTAATTTGTCAAGTAAAATAGAATAAAAAAATTACCATAAGTCAATTTTTTACTCAGTTTATACTACAGTATGGACATTTTATTGGAAAAAAGTTGACATTCTTAATATTAAAGTATATTTTTGCTATCAAACCCAATTCTAAAACTCTTTAACCAACGTATTTATGGAAAAACTGACTTTACAGCTCATCTTACTGTCTGTCTGAATTAAGTTTCAGTAAACAGAAACCTTTTAGCCACTTATTTGTAATTCTGTTATTCACTGCTGCACCATTTAATTCCTTTGCACAAGCCGATGCTAAATATGCAGTGTCTGCTTTACAACCACAGGAAATTTATTCCAAGGTAATTGTTAAATCAACTTCTCAGCAGTTTGAAAAAATAAATGAAGCAATCGGTTTTGACCACGTTCACCTGGAAAAAGACGGTTCCTTTACCGGTGAATTCTCAAAAGGTGAGATAGCTGAAATGATAAAATTAGGTGCAAAAGTAAAATATCTGATTCCGGATGTGATAAAGGATTTAACAAAAAACAATAATAAAAGACAAATCAATAACTCTTTATCCGACCTTGCTCCGGCTGGTTTTACTTACGGAAGCATGGGTGGTTATCTTACTTATGCAGAAATTGTAACAAAACTCGATCAGCTTCGTACGATGTATCCGAATTTAATCAGTCAAAAATTCAGTATTGGAAAAAGTACAGAAAACAGAGACCTATGGGTAGTCAGGATTTCTAACAATCCGGATGTGGATCAAAACAGTAAACCCAAAGTTTTCTTTAATGCATTAACACATGCCCGGGAACCGGCAGGAATGATGCAGCTGATCTATTATATGTGTACCTTATTGCAGAATTACAATACGGACCCTGAAGTAAAACATTTAGTAGACAACCGTGAAATTTATTTTATGCCTTGTGTAAATCCCGATGGTTATGAATACAACAGAAGTACCAATCCAAACGGCGGCGGTATGTGGAGAAAAAACAGGTATAAAGAATGCACCGTTACTACCACCGTTAGCAATTGCAGAGACATAAAAGTAAGAAGATGTGATACGGTATGGAATGCTGCACACACCTCTTATACGCTAAAGAATTGTAAAGACATTAAGATTGGTAGAATTTGTGATACTACCCGAACTACCAACTGTACGGTATATGGCGTTGACTTAAACAGAAATTACAGTTACAAATGGGCATATGACAATACCGGCAGCAGCAGCACAAAAACTTCCAGTACTTACCGCGGTCCGTCAGCTTTTTCAGAGCCGGAAACGAAAGCCATCAGGGATTTCAGTTATCTTAAGAATTTTAAAATGGTCATGAACCAGCATACGCCAGGCAATCAATTGGTGTATCCGTACAGCTATGCCAACGTAGTCGATCCGAATCAGGCCTTATACGATAAACGTAATACTTTACTTACAGAAACAAATGGGTTACTGATTGGACATATGAAAACTACAGCCGGTTATTTTGCTAATGGTGAATCATCTGACTGGCAATATGGAGAAGTGACGGCTAAACCAAAAGCATTTTCCTGGACACCGGAATTAGGAGAAAGTTTTTGGCCAGCACAATCCTTAATAGAAACGCTATGTATCCGAATGCTTAGAACGGACCTCAATATGACCTGGATTGCCGGAGCATATTTCAGGTATTCAGCTCCTGCCGGACTTACTGCTACAAATACTAATTTTACCGTTCCGGTTACTATTATAAATTATGGAGAAAATGCAGGAAGTGTCGAATCCATTAAATTTATTTCCGGAGACGGAAGAAATACAGGCAACGATTCTATTTCCTTATCAGGAATTAATGTTGGTGCAACATCCGTAAAAAATCATGTACTGGATTTGTCTGCATTTTCCGGTAGCGGAACTGCAACTGGTGTGCTTAGAATAACGTATTCAGGCGGATATAAAGAAGACAAACCATTTAGTTTTAATTATAACCTGCCTTCCGGTGCCAGATTAGGAAAAAGAGTATTACAGCCTTCTATAACAGATGATAATTTTTCCATTTTCCCTAACCCAACAAATGGTGTATTTTCCATTACTTCAAAAAATAACGTGATACCAAAATATGTTTCTGTTTATAATTTAAATGGAGTACTGATGGATGTAAAAGGAAGTGTAAATGAAATTGATTTATCGAATCTTTCTGAAGGTCTTTATACCATCAGAATAGAAACTGAAAATGGATTTACAGATAAGAAAATTATTAAGCAGTAATAAAAAATCTGAATTTTCAGATGCTTAAAGCCCTCTCCAGGATGAGAGGGCTTTTTTATGCAAATTGTCATATGTTAAAGAAAGTAATACCTCAAAGATCTTGAATGTTCTTTCTGTATTTTTTTTACTAATTCTGGATTATTTCTCCGGTCGCATTTGCGGGAAGAACAGAACCTCCTGTATGGATGCCTGATTGGTCAGCAGCATAGCCAGGCGGTCGATACCGAACCCGATACCGGAAGTTGGAGGCATGCCGTATTCCAGTGCACGCAGAAAGTCGTGGTCGATGAACATCGCTTCATTATCGCCGCGCTCCATCAGTTTCAGCTGTTCCTCAAAACGTTCGCGCTGGTCAATCGGGTCATTCAGCTCGGTATAGGCATTCGCGATTTCCTTGCCGTTGATCATCAGCTCAAACCGCTCCACCAGTCCTTCTTTGCTTCGGTGTTTTTTGGTCAGTGGCGACATCTCCACCGGATAGTCGATGATGAAAGTTGGCTGGATATAATTGTGTTCACACCGGTTGCCGAAAATCTCGTCAATCAATTTTCCTTTTCCCATCGTGTTGTCCACTTCGATGTGCAGCTGCTTACACACATCGCGCAGGCCGGCTTCATCCATACCCGACACATCAAATCCCGTATAGGTTTTGATGGCATCGTAAATGGAGATGCGTTTGTACGGCGCCTTGAAATTAATCATGTTATCGCCCACCTGCACATAGGTGTCGCCGTTGGTGTCCATCGCCGCCTTTTCCAGCAGTTGCTCCGTCGTCTCCATCATCCAGAAATAATCCTTGTACGCCACATAAAATTCCAGTACGGTAAACTCCGGGTTGTGTGTCCTGTCCATGCCTTCATTGCGGAAGTTGCGGCTGAATTCATAGACCCAGTCGAACCCGCCGACAATCAGCCGCTTCAGGTACAGCTCATTCGCGATACGCAGGTAGAACGGCACATCCAGCGCATTGTGGTGGGTGATAAACGGCTTGGCCGCCGCTCCGCCGGGTATGTTCTGCAATACCGGCGTATCCACTTCCAGCGCACCCTTCGCATTCAAAAACTCCCGGATGGAGTTCATCAATCTGGTACGCTTGATGAAGATTTCGCGGACATTGGAATTCACCACCAGATCCACATAACGCTGCCGAAAACGCAGCTCCGGGTCGGTAAAGGCATCAAACACATTTCCCTCCGCATCGGTCTTCACGACAGGCAGCGGGCGCAGTGATTTTGCCAGCAGCGTAAACTCGTTCGCATGCACGGAAATCTCGCCGGTCTGCGTTCTGAACTGATAGCCTTTGATACCGATAAAATCGCCGATATCCAGTAATTTCTTAAACACTTCGTTATACAGCGTTTTATCTTCGCCGGGACAAATATCATCCCTGGAAATATAGAGCTGGATTCTTTCGGTGGAATCCTGCAATACGGCAAAGGAAGCCTTCCCCATCACACGGAAACCCATCAGGCGGCCGGCGATACATACCGGCTTCCGGTCTTCAAAATGCTGTTTTATCTCTTTAGCGGTACTGTCAATGGGGTACAGCGATGCCGGATACGGCTCAATGCCCAACGCCTTTATTTTATCCAATTTTTCTCTTCTGACCTGCTCTTGTTCGCTCAAATGCTGCATAAATTCATGAATTGAAATGCAAAAATAGGATTTTTAGTCGATAGTCCACAGTCGGCTGTCCATTGATTTCACAGGCTCCGAAAAAAAATCACCCGCTATCAGTTCGGAGATATCCTTATCGACTAAAATCGTGCGGATACCCAATTTGCCGGGTTCGGTCAGGTTTTCAGGCTTGTCATCGAGGAAAACACAGCGTTCCGCAGGCAGCTTTTGTTCCTGCAGGACAAATTCATAAATCTCCCTGCCGGGTTTGCGCAGCCCGATTTGCTGGGAATAGTAGCAGGTATGGAAGGAGGATTCGAGGACATCCTCGCCGAATGCCGATTTCATATAGCGGCGGATGGCATCCACATGGATGGCGTTGGTATTGCTCAGTAAAATCAGGCGGTGCCTATCCTTCAGCCGGCGTAGTAAATCAATGCGGTGAGCAGGTATATCTTTCAGGATGCCGTTCCAGTGCCGGATGATTGTTTCATCGGAAACGTTTTTTTCCAGAGCAATGGATTTCAGCTGCCGTATAAAATCGGACGGAGTGATTTTCCCCGTTTCAAAGTCGTGGAAAAAATGCTGCTGTTGCAGCTGCTGTAATGATTCGGGATGGAAATTCGGCAGCAGATTCTGCTCCAGCCAATCCTGCTCGGATTTCAGGTTGATAATGACGCCGCCGAGGTCAAAGATGAGGGTGGAGATGGAATGCATGCGCGAAAATAAGAAAAGCTGCGTTGCAGAGGAAATCCGGAAGCTTGATTCCTGTACTATTTGTTCACAGCCGTCGATGCGAGACATGATGTCTGTCTGCCGACCAGGCAAACAATCTCGATTGAACTTGGCAGCGTGCAGGTAGTAGATGGGGAAATGCAGACACTGCATATCAGGCAGAAATTACCCATTTTATAAAAACCAAGAAAAATAAGGGCTTTGAAGTAGAATTAAAAAAAGGCCGGACGAATCCGACCCTTTTTGTGGTCCCGCATGTAGCTCCTACTATTGGACAAAATAAGTTTTATAGTCCAAAGTTGCACAAATAATTGATTTCCAGTGCGAAAAATAAAATTCTCTTTACAGCTCTTTATAAATATTGTAGGGTTGTACAGATATTTTCTACGAGTTTTCTACGGCAAAAAGAATACCCCGCAAACCTTAACAACACATTAACACACAGAAAAACTTCTGGCATGTGATTTGTAAAATTTTGTTAAATGGTTCTATTTGTTTAATTATCATACACTTGTAAATTAACTATGATAACAATCTATTACTGCCGCGACCAAACGTATAAGAAAGGAGTAAACCTAGCCTTGATTAAGGAATATGAGAGAATGGGTAAACCTTTGGATGAATTCTATAACGAAAATAAAACTGCCATATACATCTGCTGGACTGCCAGGGGAAAATATAATAAGGTAAACAGCAAGATTAAGGTTTTTTCAAAATTATGGGAGGAGAAAGCTCAAAGAGTTAAGAAACAACATCCTCTTTCCTTAGAAATCAACCATCGGCTTACACAACTAAAAGCAGACATTGAAAAGTCAGTTCTAACATTAATTGCACGAAATCCCGATTATATGTCTGATGATGTGAAAGATTTGGTAGAACAATTGATAAACGGAAAAATAAATCATTCAAAACAAATCACTTTTGGAGTGCATTTGATATGTATATCTCTGAAAAGAGAAAACTTTGTAAAGAGAGTACTGTAAAAAAGGTGGTCACCACATACAACCTATTATTAGAATTTCAAAAATCACACTACACATTAACTTTTGAAAAAATAAACAATGATTTTAAAGTTGATTTACTGTCTTATATGACAGATGAAAAGAAATACCTGAATAACAATATCAGTAAACATTTCTCTATTATAAAAACATTCATGAGATGGGCTTCACAAAAAGAATATCATTCCAACACAAAATTTGAACAGATTAAGTATCAGTCTGATGTTGTGGATGTATTAGCGTTAACAGAAGAAGAGTTGGAGAAGATAATCAATGTTAATCTCGGTTTTAGCAAATCTTTAGACAAAACAAGGGATATTTTTGTTTTCGGTTGTCTGACTGGCCAGAGGTTCTCAGACCTAATGAATCTCAAATTGGGTGACTTAAATCTGGAATCAACCAATCCCACATGGGCACTATATCAAGTTAAAGGAAATAAACGTAAGAAGATAGTTGTTCCCTTGCTACCTAAAGCCATAGAAATCCTAAATAAACATTGTGACTTCACAAATCCTATTGAATGTTACGCATTCAAAATACAATGTAATCAGAAAATGAATCAAAACATAAAAGTGGTAGCAGAGCTAGCAAAGGTAAACTCACCTGTCGCCAAGAACCGTTACTCCGGAAAGAGGCGTATTGATGTACTCAAACCGAAACATCAATTTATTACTATACACACTGCAAGAAAGACATTTGTTACGCTTAATTTACTTAAAGGCTTACAACCTGATTTAATACGAGCTATCACTGGACACCAAGATCATAGAGTAATGTTAAGTACTTGGCTATATCAGAACAAACAACAATTAATGAATTTAATAAAATATGGAGCTAATCTTTTAGATAGAAAAATTAATATAAAACAAGATTGTCATAAACAAAGAACAATAAAATATGCAAACAATTAGATAATTTAAGCAAACCGCCACCAAGGCCATAGTAATTTTAAAAAAAAACTATGGCCTTTTTTCGTTAATAGTAATGTTAATAATAAAACTAAACATTTAAATATGAAAACTTTTCAAATCGAAGGAATAAATAAAGATGAATTTATGGAAATATTAAAACTAACATTTTATGATTTTATTCCTCATATAAAAAAAGAACTACAGTCTGATGAAGAAGAACTATTAAACATAAAAGATACTTGTAGGTTATTAAATAAGACACGTGCAACGATTTACAACTATATCAAAAAGGAAATAAAACCTTTTGATAAACCACTTAGACGCGGCGGGAGTATTTATTTCAAGAAATCTGAGATCTTACGTTATCAAGAGAATATTTAATATGTTGATTTTCATCTTAATTTACAACTAATTCAATAGTGATTGATTGTTGCTGCAAACACCCGTAAATAAAAATAAGATTATTTTTTGTTTGTAACAAGTGTTGTTTTATTAACTTCATTTAAGAGTGCATCCTCTGCTTGTATGAAGGGATCATACCAATCTGCTTTTTTGCGAGCCCAGGTTAGCCAGGTTTTGGTTTCTTCTGTGTGGTTGTTGCCAGCTATGGCTTTTGATTCCACTTCATTGATGTAGTTGCGGAGGTTTTCTGCCTTGTGCCAGCGTTCTGCCTTATTCAGGGTTTCCCGGAAGGCTTCCAGGTCTTCATCCTGCCGTTTTCATATTCTTTTCTGATTTTTTCCTTTAACTCTCTTTCTTCCCGGTTTTTTCTGAATCCTGTTATTCCATTCGGTTTTTTAACAGCAATCATTTCCAAGAGATGCTATAATTAATGCTATTTGTTTTTCTAAGGGTAATCTTCCGTCAGTAATTTCCTTGCAATCATAGCCATTTTCTAATTTTATAATGAATAAGCCGTCCGGTATATATTTATGCAGATTCCAGTGATCTTTAGAATTTGTCAGTACTTTTTTTGTTTTTTCTCTCAAGCTTAACGGAATTGAATGTCCGTCGATTATTACCATGGTATCGTTCTGTGATATCCTGATATCATGTTTTCGTGCATATAAGGATTTAATTAGTGTATCCATCAAAAGTAATGCTCTTCTTATGTTTAACTGGGATACTCTTATATCCAGATTCTGGTAGCTGGATGACATTAAGCCTTTGTAAATACGATTATCTGTACTGTTTAATCTTTCCCTCGCTGATATAATCAGTTTGTCCGGTTTGGTTAGTCTATCAGGCACAACTAATATATTTTTCAGCTGTTCTTCGATTTCCTTTTGCAACATTTTAACCGGGGATAGTTCTTTGGCTATTCCGACACTGTTTTCGTCTCTTATTCCAAATGTTATTACTTCTTCTTTATCTGCAGTTGGCAATGGTGTTTTAGTAACCTTCTTTCCATATTGTACTTTCTGCCAGTGTCCGTTTTTTGGCAAGGGGATATTGAACCGGATACAGATTTTTCTAAGTCCAACGTCTGAGATATTGTATCTTTTAGAGAGCGTTAATAGCGGTTCTGACCAGACTAATTCATGTAGTTCTGTTCTGGTGAATGTTTGATTTTCCATATATTAAATATAAAAATAGAAAGAGATGAAAAATCAGAAAACTTCCATTTATATTTACATATTGGCAGGCTTGGAGGAAGTTTTTTAATCAAAACTGCCTATATAAACAAGATATGTTCAACCTTATAAACCTTTCCGATGGCAACTGAACAAGAAAAAGCAATAGCAGACATTATCAAAAGATATAAAAGCTATTGTGCAGAAATATTTGAAGCTTATGAAGATTTCCTATTTCAGGAGTTTTATTTGCCTGAAATTCACAAGAATGTGAAATCTGGAAATTTTCCAATAATGGACTTTGAATCTGTAAACAATAATAAAAAAACTAAATTTAGAAAAGATTTAATTTACGGGGTAATAAGTAGACAAAAACTTAAAATAATTGGCCCTAGAGCTTTACTTACATCTGTCTCCGCAACAGAAGATTTTTTACAGGATGTAACTTTTAGAGTTTATCGCGATTTTGAAGGAAAACTTGAAACAACAATGGAAACTCCTGAGCAGCAATCGAAATTATTGAAAATCATTGTTGATTCCCAAGATAAAACAGAAATAATATCAAGAATCGCAGAAGAAAAAATCAGAGGAATTTTTTATGGAAACCCAGCAGATTTCTTTTTAAAGGATAAAGCAAGAATAGGATTGAATAATCATTTTAAAGATCATTACAAATTAGCAATAGACGATTTTAAAGAAGTAATAGCGCGTAGAAATATTTTTACTCACAACAACGGATATGTTGACCGGAAATATATCAGAGAAGTAAAAAATCCAACATTAAGTTTAGACGAGAAAGTAAAAATTACAAAGCAATATTTGAAAGATAGTATTTTTTTACTTCATGGCCTATCAACTATAGTAGTAGATCAAGTAATAAAAAATAATTATGGAGCAACTAAATTAAAAAATAAGTTTGAGGCTTATATAAAATCATTTGATAAAAAGTATAAGGTTTATAAGGCAAGACATAACAGCGGCTAAGCGTAAATGGCTACTACTTTCTAAGTTCAACATTTAATTTCTTAAAATCTTTTGTTTAAATTTAAAGTGTCGGTTACGAACTACGCCACAGGCGCCTAGCGAAAAACTGTTGGCGGTAATTGTTATAAACAGTATATATGGAATTAGTATTTCCTTTTAAAAATATAATTATTAACAAATTATGGGAATTTTATGACAAAGAACTTGTCAAAGATTTTAGCGATTCCAAATTTGGAACTGATTCATGGAAAGAAGAACATATTAATGATAAGATTGAAATATGGAAAGATTTATTGCCAAGTTTTGAAAACGAGATCTTACAAACTATAAATACAACAGACCAAAAGACTATAGATAATTACTTTAGTACGTTAGCTGCAGATTTGAAATATCTAAAAGACTGCACAAATAGAGAATATTTCATTGACAAAATCACAGAGTGGAACAGCGAAACTTATAAACGGTATTCAGAAACAGTAGAAAAGGAAAGTGAAGAATATGCAAAACAGGAAAATAGAAAAAAGAACATTTAGAAGAGTATGAAACGTATGAATTTGACTATGGTGCTATTTTTGGAATAGGAACTAGTAAACCTAAAAAAGTAAAAAGAACCAATTATAATTTTTATTGCATTGAAAAAACTGCAGATTTAATTAATGAAGATATTGTAAATGAATATCTAGGTATTTTAAATCCTTTAGTGACAGAATTAAATGCTTTAGCCAAAAGATATGGAGTTCCTTGGCAAGAAGGTAAAATAAAATCAAAAGTTGAAGAACAATTTATACCAAAACCGATTTTATTTGTAGAAGGAGATCATGATATTACTTATATAAATTTTGCTGCCAAACTCCTAGGTAAGGAAGAATTATTAAATCGTATAGACATAAGGCAACGCGGTGGATTTAGAAATCTTGATAAGGTATGGAATCTCTTAAAAGAGGAAAGCTGGGAAACAATTCCTCAAACAAAAATTTTTCTCTATGACTGCGATACTGGAAAATCTGATGAAGATTTTGCAAGTCATTTTAGAAGAATAATCCCGACTCAACCAAATACGATAGTAAAAAAGGGAATTGAAAATTTATTCACAGATGAGATTATTCACAAAGCACTAGAAGCCAAAAAATCTTTTATTGATTTTAAAACTATTACTGGAACTAAAAGAGGTGAAGATTATATTGAGATTCAACATGAAGTAAATAAAGACGAGAAAAGAAATTTCTGTGATTGGGTTTGCACTAATGCTAAAGCGGAAGATTTTATAAATTTTAATTGCATTTTCGAAATTATTGAAAAAATCATCTAACAACTACCGCCAACACTGGCTAAATACAAGTGACAAAAATTTGTTTAATTATATTTATGTTTGCCACCTGCACCTAGACAGAAACTGTTACTTGCAAGTATAGCTTTTGGATTAACCAATAAAGACAGACGAACAAATAATGAAAATTGCAGCCTGGAATTTAGAGCGGCTCATAAAGAGAAAGAATCAACTTGTACTAGAAAAGTTAGTTGATATCAACGCTGACATTTTAGTGCTTACTGAAACTAATTCAATCATTCAACTTGATAACTACACTTGCATTTCTACAGACCCTTTGCCATCCGACTTTGACAACATAAAGTATGAGGCTGCCGAAAACAGAGTCAGTATTCTGACAAAGTATAAGACGACAACCCGACATAAAACATTTGACAGTTTTACGAGCGTTTGCACTGACATTGAGACACCGCTTGGTCATTTGACAGTTTACGGTTCTATAATAGGGGTTTTTGCAAACCGGCAACCTCGTTTTGATAACGACCTTAAAGGACAAATGGCAGACTTTGAGAAGATATTTCCGGGCAGACAGGTTTGTTTTGCCGGCGACTTAAACGTTACATTTTCGGGACGACCATGGCCAAGTAATAAAGCCCGACAAGCACTTGTGGACGCTTTTGGCAAATTCGGACTAATAAATACAACAGCAAACATCGAAGATTCAGTTGACCACATTGTATTAAGTAAAGACTTCTTAGAGAATAAACAGTCAGCAATAGAAACCTGGAACACTGACAAAAAATTAAGCGATCATGTTGGGTATGTATTGACTCTTACACAATGAAATGAGAAGAATGTCTTTAGCAAACAGCAGATTTGAAATAAATAGCTGTTGTGCATTCATTATTCTTTCTTGGTCATGTTTAGTCCGCCCAATCGCGGTGAGTCCTTGCGATTGGTAAGGTAAACGCATTTATAATTTTAAGACGGTGAGTTGGCTTGTGTGAATTACAAATGTGCTTACACCTCTGATTGGTTGTATTATAGATATATTTAAAGCCTTATACTTTCAAGTATTACCATACCCTTTTCATAATTATTATAATGTTTAATATTTACGTGGTAACCATTGCTTTCAAGGAACTTGATCCATTTCTCTACAATAATAATTTCATCATTTCTTTTTGCATCATCAATCAAAATTAATACCCTATCAGAGAAGTATTCATGTAACAAAGGAATGGCGGGATACCTTGCTAAATTTTGTGTCTTTCTTGGTGGACCATCAATAATTAGCATATCTATTTTCTCAGTTAAATTCAAACTTTCTGTTTGATACCATTTCCAATCTTGTCCACTAACAATATAATTATATAGGGGACAATGCTTAACAGCTGAAATATTTCCGATAGTATTTACTTCTAAATTTTCCCTCGTGGTTTCAGCGTAATAACTATCATGATCTAAGGATAATGATGTTCCAAAATTATTAGATTTTAAGGTCAATCCTATTAGTACGGTAGAAACACCGCTGCTTGCTTCCAGAACAAAACGAGGTTTTTCTTTTAGAATCAACTCAACAATCTTTGCAAGAAAATCTGGTGATCCTGCCCATCCTCTGGTTGCAGGTAAAAACTTCAGATTTGGCAAAGAATTATAAATGGAGAGTAGTGATTCAAACTGTAAAAATTGATTTTCAAACCCTTCTTGTATTTTAGAAAACAATTCACTTATCTCAATATTGCCTGATTCTTTTTTTTGGGTGTTGGTGTCATTTGCCAGATTTTGTGATAGTGTATCTAACTTTTTTGAAATGGAGGCTAAGTCCAGATCATTTAACTTCTGGTTTAAAGCCTGTAATTTATTTTCCAATCCGATTAAATTGTTCGACTGCCTGCTGATATTAGCCAGATTTCTTGGGATAAATAATATCTCTTTGAATCTATTGAATATTTGTTGAAATAATTTCATGTAAATTAAATTTATTTAATCATGACTAAATTTAAAAACCAAGTGAAACACTCGGCATTTTTATTTCCTGTTTCGTTATCACATTGATAAAATAATAGATAAATATTAATTGAAGAAGATAGTTTTGCAATAAGTTGAATTGCTCTTTGTTTGGCTGCTTCCCAATTTCCAGCATTATTACCTTCACACCAAGAATTATATGCTTCATCATGAAGTAAAATAACTTTAAGCACATCCTTATCAGTAATATATTTTTCTGCAAATTTATGGGGCAAAATACAGCATGGTTATTTTCTTTGTCTTTAGGTGTTTTTATGTCAACTTTATATTTAAAAGTATCATGAATTAATGCAATCAATCTTAACTTCAATCTATTTTCTGAATTTGAATATAAATCTATATTCTTCAGAACATGCCCGATGTGAAAGAGCACCTTACCTTCTGGATGACCCTGCCTTGGTTTACCCCACATTACACCTGTTACAAAATCCTTCTTGGAAACAATATTTCTTTCTAATTTTGTTTCTGGCTGAATGATAATTTGCATCATTCTTTTTACCTTGCTTGATGTTTCGCTATTTAAATCCATGGAACTCTCCATTTAGGCAATCCAATTCTCTCCATGTTTTCAAGTGTTTTGAATGAAAATCTGAGCCAAAAGTTACATTAAGACCACATTCATTCGCAAACTCATAAAAGATTTCATTCAAAATACCTGCTTCTTCAATACTATCGTAAGAGTGCATTTCTATACCCCAAAGTCCAATTTCTTTAGCTTTTTATCAAGTTTTTTTATATTGATTT
>JADJYT010000011.1 GCA_016719635.1 Sphingobacteriales bacterium
GGACAACCTTCGCCCGTGAAGCCAGAAAACGTTACGAAAACTCAGAGGTGACACTTAAATCTGCCTTTTTGGCAAATTCAGGTTCGGAACTATTTTTGCGGTATCTTTTGTTACATCAAAAAAAATAAAATTACACGATGAACGGAATTTATTTAATATCGATAATTATCATGGGCGTTAGCTGGTTGGTGGGATTTTACCATACGGCGCAGATTCAAACAATACTCACGGGCTGCCGATCAATCTGACCGGCAAGGAGTGGCTGAAAAATGCTGCGCGATAACGGAATATTTGACGTAAAAGTGGTTTCCGTTCCCGGCGCACATTGACAGACCATTACAATCCGCTGGACAAAACGGTCAGCCTGAGCGACTGGGTATATGCCCAATCCAGCGTGTGGCAGCAGCCCCGGTTGCGGCACGCTGAATGCAGACACGCCGTACAGCACGCAACGGCATACAGCTGGCTGACCATGCGTCCTGAGTTGGTACCTGTCGTTCGGGTTTCTTCCCAATGGGCTGAATGGGTGATCTTAGGCGGATTCGCCGTATTGATGTTCACCAAGGCTGCGTTCCGTGGGTGTTGCTGTAGGTATTATCTTATCGCATTGACCACGACTGTTTAAACTTCATCACCTTACCGGTAGAATTCGATGCTTCCTCGCGTGCCTTAAAATGGTAGCTGGACTCCACCATGGTTTTACAGGGTGACGAATACGACAAAGTAAAACGGCTTAAAATGGGCAGCTTCCACACCTATGTGGTAGCCGCATTAAACTCCCTAGTTACGCTATTATATT
The DNA here is from genome assembly GCA_016719635.1 of Sphingobacteriales bacterium. Taxonomy (NCBI): domain Bacteria; kingdom Pseudomonadati; phylum Bacteroidota; class Sphingobacteriia; order Sphingobacteriales; species Sphingobacteriales bacterium. The sequence continues at coordinate 800 of JADJYT010000011.1, forward strand.
ATATCTCCATTTTGCAGGTGTGCGAAGAAGAGACTGATAAATCCATATTTTGATAAAAGGGCAGGGTGGGCTAAATAGCCCACCCTCACTTCATAAAAAAAAGTTGTCCATCAGCTCATTTCAAGGAGTTGTGTTAAATCAATATAAAATATTGAGGGTAGGGTGAAGTAAATTCAACTACTAAAACTACCTTTGCAGTCCCGTTTTAAGGACTTATTCAAAAACAGAAAATTTCAATAAAGTGAATACATTATCTTACAGAACCAAAACAGTTACGCCGAGAGAAACCGTGCGTAAATGGTACATTGTAGATGCTGAAAACCAAACACTTGGACGTATCAGCTCTGAAATTGCCAAAATCTTACAAGGCAAAAACAAACCTTCTTACACTCCGAACATCGATACCGGTGATCATGTGATTATCATCAATGCAGAGAAAGTACACCTATCAGGTAAAAATTAACTGATAAAGTGTACATCCGTCATACAAGCTATCAGGGCGGACAGCGTTTCATGACTTACCTAAGAAGCTTTCGTTAAAAAACCGGAATTCGTTCTGAAAACGCAATAAGCCCATGTTCCCGCGCACCCACGTCTAGGAAGAGCAATGTTCAAAAATTACACGTGTTTGCAGGTACGGATCATCCGCATACCGCACAAAACCCGGAAGTTTTAAAATTCAAATAAAATATAAAATAGCAAAAGCAATCAACGGATTAGGACGTCGTAAAACTGCAGTTGACCGTGTTTATTTAAAAAGCGGCAAGAAGCGCTTTATCATTAATGGCAAAGAAATAAAAGGAATATATCGCGTTAAAACAGCTGGTAGACGGGGCATTGAAGCCTTTGAACATCCTGGATCTGCTTCCAAATTTGATATTACCGTCAATGTAAAGGCGGCGGAATCAAAGGACGGGCGGAAGCCATCTCTTTAGGTATTGCACGTGCTTTGGTGAAAACGACCAAACAGTGAAACCTGCCTGAAAGCAGAAAACCTGATGACTCGTGACTCAGAATGGTGGACCGCAAGAAATTCGGTAAGAAAAAGCTCGTAGAGCTTCCAATTCAGTAAACGTTAATTTTCAAAAATTTATAAGAAATTATATGGCAATGTCTAAATTATCTCAGCAGGAAATGTTGGATGCAGGTTAAACTTCGGACCGTCCCAAAGAAAAATGGAATCACAAAATGTTACCGTACATCTTTATGGAACGTAAAGTATCCACATCATCGACTTAAACAAGACACAGGAGAAACTGGAAGAAGCTGCAGCCGCACTAGGCTCCATCGCCAAATCCGGCAGAAAAATGTATTTGTCGCTACCAAAAAACAGGCGAAAGAAATTGTACAGGAAGCTGCCAAACAGGTAAACATGCCTTTCGTTACAGAGCGCTGGTTAGGTGGTATGCTGACAAATTTTGTCACTATCCGCAAATCCATTAAGAAAAAACAAAACATCGAAAAGATGTTAGGCGATAGCGCATTGAACAACATCACCAAGAAAGAAAGACTGATGCTGGGCCGTCAGCGGCAAAAGCTGGACAAGGTATTAGGCGGTATCGAAAACCTGCCTCGTATCCCGGCTGCGCTGTTCTTAGTGGATATCACGCACGAACACATCGCTGGCGGAAGCTAAAAACTTAGGTATCAAAACCATCGGTGTGGTGGATACCAACAGCGACCCTACGAAAGTAGATTTCGCTATCCCTGCAAACGACGATGCGACCAAATCCATCCAGTTAATTACGAACTACCTGGTAGAAGCAATCAAAGAAGGTTTGGCAGAGCGCAAAAAAGACAAGGAAGAAGCGGAAACGAAAGCGGAAGCGGACGCTAATGCATCTGTAGAAACCGAAGCAGCTGGAATAGTTTATCGGACTAAAAGGGATAAATTAGAAGTAAAGGAGTTTAATTGAAATAACATTCATTCATTCTCGCATTCATTCATTCTCAAATTAAATTAAACATGTCAACTGTAACTATCACAGCAGCAGAAGTAAATAAATTAAGACAAGAAACCGGTGCCGGTATCATGGATTGCAAAAAAGCATTGACAGAAACCAACGGTGATTTTGAAGCAGCAATCGATTATTTAAGAAAAAGGCGCCAAGATAGCCGCCAACCGTGCCGACAGGGAAGCCAATGAAGGTGTTGTTGTCGCCTTAACCAGTGAGGACGGAAAATTCGGCTGTGCCGTAAACTTAAGTTCTGAAACGGATTTCGTGGCAAAAAATGAAGACTTCATCAATTTAGCGAAAGCGATTGCAAACGTAGCATTAACCAACAGAATTAAAACGCTGGAAGATTTACAGAACGCTCAGTTGGACGGTGTTTCCATCCAGGATAAATTGCTGGATACCTTAGCGAAAATCGGCGAAAGATCGAATTGAAAAATACGAAGTGGTGGAAGGCGAAGGAGTCGTATCCTACCTCCACATGGGATACAGAATGGGCGTATTGGTTCAGCTGAACAAAGCGCTGAATGCCGATATCACTACAGCTGGTAAAGACGTGGCGATGCAAATCGCGGCGATGAACCCGGTAGCGGTGGATGCGAGCGGCGTATCGGAGGAGCTGAAAGAAAGAGAAAAGCGATTGCACGCGAAAAAGCGATTGCAGCAGGCAAACCGGAAAACATCCTGGATAAAATAGCGGAAGGCGCGGTGAACACCATGCTGAAAGAAAATACCTTAATTGCGCAGGCATTTGTAAAAGACAGCAGCAAGACGGTCGATCAGTATCTGAAATCTGTGGACAAAGATTTGACCGGTATTATCGTTCAAGCGAGTAACACTTTCGTAAATAGTAAAGAGGGAATTTTATTCTCTCTTTTTTTTATAAATTTAATGTTGTATAGTATCTATGAGTAAAAAGTTTGCTGTTCTGTCATTTGTTTCTTTACTGCTTTTTTCCTGCAAGAAAAGTACAACGGCAAACTGTAACCTGACTTCATTTCCTTCTAAAGCAGGAAATTCCTGGACATACGTACAAACAATCCTTTCAGACTACAATACCATTCGTGATACGACCACCTATGATACCATTCATCTGTCGGTTGTAAAAGATACCATCTATGATGGAAAAACTATGCAAAAATAGAGTGTTATTCTAATAAGAATCCATACAGATCTTTTGCTTTGTGTATCAATGAGAATTCTTCCTTTGTACAATATATAAGTGAACCGGGGTTATCTCTCAGTTATTACGTGTTAGAAAAACCAGCTTCCTATGAGGACGGAATACTGGAATTGGGGAAAATAGCAGAACCTGACTCAACAATATCCGTCATTTTGAGCTTTAATACCGACAACTGGATTTACAGGGAAAATGATCTGGTTAAAATAGAGAAAAAGAATTTGGGTGAAGCAACAATCACAACGCCCAAAGGCACCTTTCAATGCTGTAAATATCAATTAAACTATTTAAGGAAGTTCTTCCCGCAATCTATTGAAACTACCGAATTTTTCTCACAAAAAGGATTAGTTAGAAAAATCAACAATAGCTTTAATGTAGATTTCACAGATGGCTCCGGCAATCTGATTGATACAGGGAATCGTTATGAAAGCATTGAATTAACAGATTACACCTTATTATAAAACACCTGCCATGAACAAACCTATCAAACGAGTACTACTCAAACTTAGCGGCGAGGCCCTGATGGGCGACCAGCAATACGGCATCAAAGCGGACACACTCGGCCTCTTCGCCGACGAAATCGTAGAAGTGATCAAGGCCGGCTATCAGGTGGGCGTGGTGATTGGCGGCGGCAACATTTTCCGCGGCCTGCAGGCCGGCAATATCGGTATAGAACGCTCACAGGGAGACTACATGGGCATGCTGGCCACCATCATCAATGGTATGGCGCTGCAGGGAGCCATTGAGTCACGCGGCATCTACACCCGCTTGTTATCTGCTTTAAACATCTCACAAGTCTGCGAACCGTATATCCGAAGAAGGGCCGTTCGCCACCTGGAGAAAGGCAGATGCATCATCATGGCAGCCGGGACGGGCAACCCGTATTTTACCACCGACACGGCTGCGGCATTGCGTGCCAACGAGATTGAAGCGGATGTCATTCTAAAGGGCACCAGCGTGGACGGCATCTATTCGGCTGATCCGAAGAAAGACCCGAATGCCACGAAATACGAAACCATCTCATTTGATGATGTGCTGATTAAGAACCTGCGCGTCATGGACCAGACTGCTTTTGCACTATGCAAGGAAAACCACATGCCGATCATCGTTTTCAATATCAAGGAAAGGGGCAATATCCTGCGCATCCTGCAAGGTGAAAAGATTGGGACGTTGGTGAGTTAAGAGATTTGGGATTTGAGGTTTAGGATTTTTTTGAGTACCTGTGTCCTTTCGACGAGGAAGGAGGAGAAAACTTGATTTAATAGTGAGTAATTAGCATTAAGTAGTGAGATTTTAAGTATCTACTCAATTCTCTTTTTCTTTATTTTATGATTTGAAACTTTTTGTTTCGGTCATCCTGTCGCTGTTTATTTGTAGCAAATACATCCCAGCCGGGATATTTGAGATATTGACAGCTGTTTCTGCCGGGTTTAATTTTCCGGATGCTATATTCTTTCCGGTAAGGTCATATATCACATAAAACGCATTCTCCGTCGCTTGTTGTCCGTTGAATCGTATCGTAATAGCCGAATTTGCTGGATTGGGGTAAATCGTAATATCCTGCGCTGATGACAAGGGCTTGTTAACCGTATTATTCAGGATATCCTGATATTTGTAAATGACAATATCACCCATAGAGGAATCTGTACATTGATTATTTCGCTCAGTCAGTATAAATAATTCGTCAGACGCATTATTAAAAAACACGATATCCTTTAAGTATTGTGTCCCGGGATTATAATCGTTAGAGGTGAACCCTGATGGCAACTTTATACGTTCCACCTTTCCATCAGCTAAAGACAAGATAAAATAGAAAGGGGTGGTATTATAGCTGTTATTGTTGGTGGTATCAATATAATCAGCTTTAAACACGATTTTATCACCGTAATTTAATTTCATTGGGCATAGCCATCTCTTTACTGAAATAAACAATACTATCCAAAATGATGGTATCCAGGCAATACGGATGACCATACAAGCGTTCCCGGACGCATTCATTTTCAAATACATTCCTATACGCAGGAATAGTAAGCCCATCTCCATTCAAATTGTATTCCTGCAATAATACCCCATCTTCTAATTCAATTGCCAAAACCGCTTCTATATTTTCAATGGCATGAGACCACTCCATCTCCCCCGTACTCTCTTTCATTTTATATAAATATTTAGCACTGTAAAATGTATCTATATCTGTGATATATTCAGTCATCAGAAAATAAGTTGATTTTGGTCTGTCTGGGGATAATTACTCAAATTAAAATCCCAGGGGTAAAGATTAACCGTATTCATTACCGGACTAATCTGCATGCTGACATACTGGGCATCCGGATGGTTTATAAAAGTTTGTACGGAATAGGTCAGGTCATCTTTATTAATTGTGTACAATACGATGGCATACCGAAACGTGGTATCGCTTGAATTGATATTGATTACGCCACCCAGTACTAAATTCCCATTCTCCAATACTGTCAGCAAATCAAGTATATCGGGATTTTGATTCGCCATATTCAAAGAAGTTGAACGCACAATAGCGGCTTCTTCAGACAACATTGAAAAGTTGACTCCGGTAGCGGATGTTTCTAATAGGTAGAAGTGCTCATTAGTCTTGAAAATTTTATAGTTATACCCCGGATAACTTCGTTTGATTACTGATTTCGAATTGATATTAATCCGGTAAAAATTCTTAAAGTCCCATCCCTCATACTCAAAAGCATAGGGATGTGTTTTAGAATATATTACTGCCATCTGGTAAATGCTGTCATTTAATTTGTTTACAAAACAATGTCCAATATCGACTGATGTATCCTTTGGAAAATAAGTCAGCGTATCTATCGGGAACGGTTCAACCATCTCTGCTCCGTTATCACTCCTCAATATGCCAAATGCCAGAATGTTGTTTCTAAGCGAATCATTAATGACTCCATACGGGGATTCCAACTGTATGGATTCAAAAAAATTGTAATGCAGAATAATCTCATCATCAAGTACGCTGTATAAATTATCGGTAAGAGGATATCCAAAAACTGTGAAATGAATAAGACCAAACCATGAAGGAAAATATTCAGTATGTAAGGCTTTTTCTGTATGTGCGAGACGTTTACCCCACAAGGTATCTCCGTCGGCATCCAGTTTTACCAGCCAGTTTGTACCGAAGTAATACGATAAAGAATCCACATTATCCCTTTCAAAGTAAGCCGATTTCGAGTTTGAACGGATGTCCATCAAATATTCTCTGGTAGGCAAAACATCAAATGAACGCAATATTTCCGACCTGCCGCCATCCATACAATGCACTAATGACAGTTGTTGCGCGTGTATCCTACTAATGTTCGGAAAAAATAACAACCACAGCGTTATTGCTTTTAAGAACTGATTCATCGTTATCAAATTTATACAATTTCATTGTATGATACAAATACTAAAGAAATTATAAAACAGCGCTGCATATTTTGACAACTGTCATCTGCTAACTGTCCACTATTTATTTTATCTTTGCCAGCATAAATTGCACAACGATGGAAGAAGAAGTACAAATGATACTCGACGAAACGAAGGACTCGATGCATAAAGGCCTGAAGCACCTGGAAGACGAACTGCGCAAGGTACGGGCCGGCAAAGCCAGTCCTGATATGCTGCAGGGAATCATGGTGGAATACTACGGCATGCCCACTCCCATCAACCAGGTGGCTGGCATCAAATTACTGGATGCGAGGACATTGCTGGTACAGCCCTTTGAACGAAAGATTATCGGCGATGTGGAACGCGCCATCTTCCAAAGCAATATCGGCATTACCCCGCAAAACGACGGAGAGAATATCCGATTGTCCGTACCACCAATGACGGAAGAACGCCGCCGCGACCTGGTAAAACAAGCCAAACACCACGGTGAGCAGACCAAAATCGTTATACGCAACGCCCGCAAAGACGGCAATGAAATGATTAAAGGATTGGTGAAAGACGGATTAAGCGAGGACATTGGCAAAGATGCGGAAGAGACCATTCAGACGTTAACCAACGACCATATTGCCAAAGTGGACAAGATGCTGCAGCTGAAAGAAGAAGAGATTATGACGATATAGATTTTCTGTTATTGACAAACAGACTTCCACTAAAATTTAAAATCCTAAAGTTCAAATTCGTCTTCTGCAAACATAGGATACGTGGACAATTATACCTTTTCGCCTTCCTTCGTCACCAGTTTGTATTCTGCCAGATGCAGAGAGGAATCCTGGATTAACCGAACCCATTTCTTGATCTTCGAATACCAGTTCATCCGGAACGAGAAGGTATCCTTTTTCATATAGGCATAGATAAACGGATGCACATAAAGCAGAAAATTTTTAGCATCGTGCGTTTTCAGGTGCATCAGTTCCGTTTCGATATTATCGATAATCTGCAGCGGCTGGTCCACTTTATATTTGCTGTTGCCGTGCAGCAACGGCTCCCAGGTATCAATACTGACTTGTTCTTTCATCCGTTGGCGGGTGATTTCCATCAGCCCGAATTTACTCACCGGCAGTATGACATGTTTCGCCTTGTCGGGTTTCATCGCTTCCAGCATCGCCTCGTACAGCTTATGCTTATATTCCGACGACTTCATATCAATAAAGTCTATCACGATGATACCGCCGATATCACGCAGGCGGAGCTGACGCGAAATTTCCTGTGCCGCCTCCACATTGATGTTAAAGGCATGCGTATCCTGTTCCACATCTCTTTTCACCTTAGGCCCGCTGTTCACGTCAATGACGTGCAGCGCTTCCGTATGCTCCAGGATGACATAAGCGCCGCTTTTTAAGGTGACGGTTTTTCCGAAAGCCGTTTTTATCTGGCGGCTGATGTCAAACGTTTCGAACAAAGGCGTTTTGTCGTCGTATCTATTCAGGATGGAAGATTGTTCCGGCGCATGTTCTTTGATATAGGCCTTTAAATCGCCATGTAAGGTAGGATTATCGGTAATGATTTTAGAAAAGCTGTCGTTCATCAAATCACGTACGATGGAGAATGTCTTGTTCATCTCCTTCAGCAGCAGCTTTGGCGGATTCTGGTAGCGCGCATTTTCCGTCATGATTCTCCACTTGTTCATCAGGTTCTGCACATCGTGTTTCAGTTCATCCTTTCCAACACCTTCCGCGTTTGTCCGAACAACGAAGCCGAAATTTTTCGGCTTAATCTGATGCATGATGTCATGCAGTCGGTCTCGTTCTTCCGGCTTATCAATTTTTTTGGAAATGCCGACCGTATTGGTGAACGGCACCAGCACCACGTACCTTCCCGGAATGGATAATTCGCAGGTCAGACGCGGCCCTTTCGTAGAGATGGCCTTTGGAAATCTGGAAAATAAGGATATCGCCTTTCTCCAAAGCATCCACCATCTGCCCGTTCTTCTGAATGGTAGTCTTAAACTCAAAGGTATCCAATAAGTGTGATTGCTCGCCCCTGAACGCATCCGAACTGAACTTCCGGACAGAACGGACATATGGACTTAAATCTGAATAGTGTATGAAAGCATCTTTTTCATGCCCGATATCAATAAAGGCTGCATTTAATCCCGGATTTATTTTCTTTACCCTTCCCAGGTAAATATCTCCTGCTGCAAAACCCTCTTTGTCATAAGCATCCAGATGAAATTCGACTAATTTTTTGTTTTCAAGAAGCGCAATTTCAACACCTTTGGAATTAGCATGTATCACTAATTCTTTTATCATGTGTTTAGTTTATTAGTTGTGAGCCGCAAGTATTCTTTTCTCACGACTTGTGACTTATTTCTTCTTGTGACGGTTCTTTCTCAGTCTTTTCTTTCTTTTGTGCGTCGCGATTTTATGACGCTTTCTTTTTTTTCCGCAAGGCATAGTTAAACTTTTTTACTTTTTAAATTTTTGACGACTTCGTCTATTTCTTTATCAAAATCTTTGTTTCCTACCAACTCTTTGCACATTTCAAACATCCTGATGGCTTCCTCCGTATGTCCTAACTGCGCTTCGGTTATGGCCAGAAAATACATGGCTTCCGTATTTTGCGGCGACAACTTCAGCACTTTCTGCAAACGCTCTTTCGCTTTGTCGTATTGTCCGGACTGAATGGATAACCTGCCTAATGCCAACAAGACCGGAATGTTGTCCGGAAGGCTGTCCGAGAGCCGGCGCAATAGGCCGATTCCTTTCATCGGTTCCTGCGAACCCTGTACATATACATCCGCCAGTTTTATCTTCAATTCAACATCACTACCATCCAGCCTGACTGCCTCCTCGTAAGAACGGAGCGCAAAGGTAATCAAATTATTTGAAATAATTGAGTCTGAACCACTTTTATATATACTTAAAAGTGCATCTCCGGCATTTTCAAACGCCGGTTTTGTCTGGTCTATTTGGGCATATTGATAGATGTAATAAGCGGCTAAAGCAGGATTATGCTGCTCTTTCCAGAATTCGGACAACTGAATACAGGCTTTTTTGCGGGCAGCAGTATCATTTTCAGGTACTTTTAAAGTGGAAACAAGTCCGCCAAGCTTTTCCCTGTTCATTGCTTCCAAAGCATTCTCCCTGCTCTTTTGATACGCTTCAAAAGAAACCGACTGCGCATTCGGTATGGTAACATTCTCTTTCTTAGAGGTAGTTTTCCCTCCGAAATAAAGTGCTGCTGCTAAAATCAGTGCGCCTGCACCTAATGCTATCTGTCCCTTCTGCACTGTAGTAAATTAACTATTCGCTGTCTTTTAGACGCCTGGCGCTGGATTCCTTGATCTGCTCCACAAAGACTTTTGATGGTTTGAATGCCGGAATCTGGTGCTCCGGAATCTCAATGGCGATATTTTTCTTGATATTACGTCCGATTTTTGCTTTACGCGTTTTTACGATAAAACTGCCAAAACCGCGCACATACAGATTTTCACCGTCGGCCAGGGTGTCTTTTACTTCCTTAAAGAAGGCTTCCATAGCTACTAATACGTCTACTTTAGGCACCCCTGTTTTCTCAGAAATGGTGGTGATAATGTCTGCTTTTCTCATGGTTCATGTTTAATTGGATTACAAAAATGCAAAATTATTTCTAACTAACTTACTAATATACACGAAATTAGGGTTTTTTTAATATGGGACGTGTAAAGAAGCAGGTATTCATTAAATAATATTTTGATTTTAAAGGAAAATTAGTGGTTTTGCTGTTATTTATCTATCGGTTGGTGTCCAGAGGCTGACCGAAACAGTTTATATCATCTCGCCGTCGTTGGTTTATCACTGCCAACCCAAAAAGCAACAGTAAGCAAGATTATCTTTAGCCTTGTTTTTTAAATAGAGGTGCTAAACGAAACGGAGAATGGTTACAAATGCGAGATAAACATTAACAAACAGCGCACAAGTACGAAACTGCACAAAGCAGAGCTGCATACTTGCCCGAGTGGAAACATAAGGAGAACGGATTAAACGAAAATACTTATTTTGCATCTGAATGAAATCGTTCTCCCGGAAACTCTCAGAATGGTACGACCCAGACACCCGAAATCTGCCCTGGAAGAAGACAAAGGATGCCTACAAAATATGGCTGTCGGAAATCATCCTGCAGCAGACCCGCGTAGAACAGGGAAAACCCTATTATCTGGCATTTATCAAAAAATATCCGACCGTCAGAAAACTGGCATCTGCACCGCTGGACGAAGTACTGAAACTGTGGGAAGGGCTGGGCTATTATTCACGCGCCAGAAACCTGCACAGCGCAGCCCGTCAGATTGTGGATGAACACAACGGAAAGTTCCCTTCCGGCTATCAAGCCATCCTTGATTTGAAAGGCATAGGAAAATACACGGCGGCGGCCATCGCTTCGTTTGCCTACGGTCTGCCGCACGCGGTGGTGGACGGCAATGTATACAGGGTATTATCCAGGGTATTCGGCATTGAAACGACCATTGATACGACTCCGGGAAAACAGCAATTTGAAGCATTGGCGGACAAGCTGCTGGACAGGAAGAATCCTGCACTTCACAACCAGGCACTGATGGATTTCGGCGCACTGATATGCAAACCGCAGCAGCCATTGTGCGGGCAATGTCCGTTCAGTTCGGAATGCAGGGCATTGGCATCGGATGCCATCCGCCTGTTGCCTGTCAAATCCAAGAAACTGTTTAAAAAAGACCGGCATTTCCATTATTTCGTCCTCCACGACGCCAAAAACATATTCATCCGCCAAAGAACGGACCAGGACATCTGGAAAGGGCTGTTTGAGTTTCCGATGGAGGAAAGTGCAAAGCCCGCAGACCACAGCCCGCAGTTTCCATCTAATTCCGTATTAAAAAAATACGTCGGGCTATCGACCGTCGACCATCGGCCAACATTTACCTACCGTCAAACCCTCTCCCATCAACACATTAACGCTTATTTCTGTGAAATCAGGCTGAATAAGCTGCCAAAGCCGGATGAATCCTATCTCAGGATTGCCAAAAATCCATATTTGAGTACGCTTATCCAAAAAATTATCCGTTCTTATTTGGCAGATAGATTAAATTTTTTATCTTAGATTAACGAATATCATTGACAGACATCAAAATACGTATATTTGTAAACTAATTGTAAAACTATGAGTGTTAATAAAGTTATTCTAATTGGTCGACTGGGCAAAGACCCCGAAGTTAGAAAGATTAATGCGACGACCACAGTTTGTAATTTCCCATTAGCTACCAACGAATCCTACAAAAACCAGGATGGCACTTATACCGAACAGACGGAATGGCATAATATTGTCATGTGGCGCGGCGTGGCGGAACGGGCGGAACGCATATTAAAGAAAGGCTCCAATGTTTTTATTGAAGGTAAACTAAGAACCCGCTCCTGGGAAGACAAGGAGGGCAACAAACGATACACCACTGAAATTGTCGTTGAGAATTTTCAGTTGCTGGATAAGAAAGATCCATCATCCGCCCCTCCGGTGACAGGGACAGAACATAAGTCAGAGACAGATTCATCCACTACTCCCGGCTCGTTGACAGAACCGAGTTTTGATGATGATTTACCATTCTAAATGGGTTAAAGAAATTATAAAATATTGGACGACGGCATTCCCATACCTTTTTTACTGAATTTCCTGCTTACAGCTGCCTGGAGTGATATCTTCAACCCATTTGACGTTACATTGGTTTATGAGCTGATTGGAATATTTATCTTATTGGTATTTACCGCAATGATGTGCGCTGTTGAAGTCGCCATATTCTTATTTAAACACCATGAAATTCAGGAACTGGAAAGGAGCAACAATAACACTGATATCCTGATATTGGACTTTATAAAAAAACCCAGACGGTTTCTTGCAACTTTTGTTCTGACCACCACATTATTTACGCTCGCGGTTGTCTTAATGTTTGAAAACATATTAGAGATATTACTGAAACCGGAATTTGCAGAATCACACGAGACCCTTTTGTTTATTATTAAGATTTCATTTGAAACATTCATAATAGTTTTGTTTGCCGAAGTGATACCGAAGCTGTATGCAACACAAAACCATTATAAAGTTTCCAAATACACCATTCAAACTTTAAGCGCCTTCGATAAACTCTTTTCACCGATTATAAAGTCCCTGCTCTTCACTTCAAATTTTTTCGAAAAGAGACTGGAAGGTGTTAGAAATATTGTTACGGCTCAGGATATAGATGAAGCGATAGACATCACCAATTCCCAGGATAAGAATGACTCAGACCGGAACGATACCAAAATCCTGAAGAGTATCGTAAAATTCGGAAACATCGTAGTGACGCAAATTATGCGTTCCCGTATGGATGTGGTGGCAGTAGATAAAGACGCTACCTTCGAGGAATTGCTGAACACCGTCCGTGAGTCGGGCTACTCCCGTATTCCGGTAGTGGAAGACAACTTCGACAAAGTGGTGGGTATCATTTACGCCAAAGATTTACTGAAATATATTGATGCAGATAAGAATTTCCACTGGCAGCAGTTAATCAAGCAGCCTTTCTTTGTTCCGGAATCCAAGAAGATTGACGATCTGCTCGAAGACTTCCAGACCAAGCGGGTACACATGGCAATTGTTGTGGATGAGTACGGCGGCAGTTCGGGTATTGTGACACTGGAAGACGTGCTCGAAGAGGTTATCGGCGATATCAAGGATGAATTTGATGATGCCAGTGAAATCGACTACAAGAAGATTGACAACTATAACTTCATTTTTGAAGGAAGAACCGCCTTAAACGATGTTTGCAAGGTATTGGAAATTCCCGGAAATTCCTTTGAAAAAGTGAGCGGCGACGCGGATTCTTTAGCAGGATTGGTTCTTGAATTAAATTCCGAAATTCCGGTGGAAGGGGATGTGCTGAAATTCGAACAGTTCACTTTTTTGATTTTAGAAGCAGATAAGACGAGAGTGATACGCGTAAAGATTACGATTAATTAAATAATGTAACAATGTAGCAATGAAACAATGAAACAAATAAAACGAAATATCCTTTCCACGAAACAGCGAAACATCATTATATTCTTACATTGCTTAATTGTTACATTAACTGTAACATCCTGCAGGAAAACTACACCCCGAAACGTACTGCTTATTTCCGGATAGAATTCCCGAAGGAACGGACATATACCTCCTACAGCAATACCGTTTGTCCTTTCACGTTTGAATATGCTGATTACGGCCGGATACAGAAAGATTCGTCCAACCCGGAAGAAATCAATGCGCACCCCTGCTGGTTCAATATCGTTTATCCGGACTACCAAGGGAAAATCTATTTTAGCTATACCTCCATTGACCAGAACAATACGCTGGATAAACTCATCCGCGACAGCTACAAGCTGACGTTCAAGCATACCGTGAAAGCGGATTATATTGACGAAACACCCGTTCGAGGAAAGAACAAGAACGTATCCGGCATCCTGTACGATGTGGGCGGCAACGCCGCCAGCGGGGTACAGTTTTATGTAACGGACAGTGCCCGCCATTTCTTACGGGGTTCTCTTTATTTCTACGCCGCACCCAATGCGGATTCCATCGCACCGTCGATTGCCTATTTCAGGAAAGATGTGGAACACATCATCGAAAGCCTGGAGTGGAGGTAAAATGAATTGTCCATTTTTGAACCGCAAAGAATTATATTTGTTGCATGTCTTCTTTGCAAAACAAACCGTTTCTCTCCACCCCTATCGAATACCTGAAAGGTGTGGGGCCCGAGCGTGCGGATATGTTGAAAAAAGAAGCGCAGATTTTCACGTTTGGTGATTTGCTGAAATTGTACCCGTACCGCTACATCGACCGTACGCAGTTTTACTCCACGCAACACATCGACAACACACAAACCTACATCCAGCTTAAAGGAAAAATCCGCGACATCCGGGAAACCGTCAACGGCCGGGGAAACGCCTGACCGCCATTTTTTATGACAACGAAGGCAGCATTGAGCTGGTCTGGTTTCAGGGCATCAAATGGCTGGTCAACAGCCTGGACACCAAAGAAACCTATGTGCTGTACGGAAAACCGAGCTGGTTCAACGGCAAGCTGAATATCACACATCCCGAACTCGAAAAGCTATCGGCGTTCAACGCCGAAGAAACCGGCACCTTCCGGGCAATGTACAACACATCGGAAAAAATGAAAACGAAAGGGTTGGACAGCAAAGGCATTTCCAGGCTGACGCAGACACTGTTGCTGCAGTTAAAGCCGGATCATATCGCAGAGAATCTGCCGCAAACCATTCTTTCCAAATACAAACTATTGCCGCGATTTGATGCGGTCAGAAATATCCATCTTCCTGCCACCTTAGCCCTGCAAAGCGATGCTGTGAAACGCCTGAAGTTTGAAGAACTGTTTCTCATTCAGCTCAACCTGCTGCAATTAAAAATCCTGAAGAAAAGGGAACCCGGCATCTTTCTCGAAAAGGTAGACAATTATTTCCACCGTTTTTATAACGAGGCTCTTCCCTTTGAACTGACGAATGCCCAAAAACGGGTACTGAAAGAGATACGCCGCGATACTTTATCCGGCAAACAGATGAACCGGCTGCTGCAGGGCGATGTCGGCAGCGGCAAGACCATCGTCGCCTTGTTATCCATGCTGATGGCGATTGACAACAACTACCAGGCGGCCATGATGGCACCTACCGAAATCCTGGCGCAGCAGCATTACAACGGACTCAAAGAATTGTGCGATACCATCGGTGTGCGCATCGCGCTGCTCACCGGCTCCTCTCGCTCCAAAGAACGCCGGCAAATACTGAGCGCAACTGAACTGGGTGAAATACAAATCCTGTTAGGCACACATGCCTTGCTCGAAGACGATGTGCAGTTTAAAAACCTGGGATTGGTGGTGATTGATGAGCAGCATCGTTTTGGCGTGGCACAACGCGCCAAACTGTGGAAGAAAAACACCAACCCGCCGCATATCTTAGTCATGACGGCGACACCCATTCCGCGCACACTGGCGATGACCTTATACGGCGATTTGGATGTTTCCGTGCTGGATGAATTGCCGCCAGGCAGAAAACCGATTAAAACCGTACACCGCTACGAACACCAGCGTATCGCCGTGTTTGATTTCATCCGCGAAGAGATTGCCAAAGGCAGACAGGTGTACATCGTCTATCCGCTGATTGAAGAAAGCGAAAAGCTGGACCTGGTGGATCTGATGAATGGCTTTGAAAGCATTTCGCGTTCCTTTCCGCTGCCGGACTACCACGTGAGCATTGTACACGGAAAGGTGAAAGCGGCCGACAAGGATTTTGAAATGCAGCGTTTTTTAAAAGGCGAAACGCAGATCATGGTGGCCACCACGGTGATTGAAGTGGGCGTGAATGTGCCGAATGCCAGCGTGATGATTATAGAAAACGCGGAACGTTTCGGCTTGTCGCAGCTGCACCAGTTGCGCGGGCGTGTGGGAAGGGGTGCGGAACAATCCTATTGCATCCTGATGACGAGCCACAAACTGACGCAGGACGGCAAGACACGGATTAAAACAATGTGCGATACCAACGACGGTTTTAAAATTGCGGAAGTGGATTTGCAGCTGCGGGGTCCCGGCGACCTCGAGGGTACACAGCAGAGCGGGGCGGTGGGTTTAAGGCTTGCCAACCTCGCCACCGACGGGCCGATTATAGAAGAAGCCCGCAAAGCCGCGATTGCCTTACTGGAAGAAGATGCCACGTTGGACAAACCTGAAAACGCTGCCTTGAAATATTACCTGCAGCACCAGAAAGGAAGCAATAGTGTTTGGCGGAATATTAGTTAATACTTTATACGACACAAAATGAATCAAAAACTTTTAGAATCTGTTCTTAATATTGACATGTTGTGCAATGAACTTTCTAATACAATAAGGGGTTGCATGTTTATAAAATTAAGCATACAGATGAAATGGTAAAAGTATAATAAAGTACAACTATATACTAATTTGTTCATTTCTAGAAGAAATCGACATCATTAACTCATTTTCCAAAGAAAACAATTTGATAAAAGATATAATGTATTGTGTTTCGCCAATATTGAAAGAAATAAAACTATATGATGGAATTAAAGTAGGAAGAAATAAACTTTTCGCACATTATAACAGAGATAAAAATTTTAATTTTATTCCTTGGTGGAAATCTTTATATGGTGTAACCTTACCAAGAACGATTGAAGAACTAGTTTTTATAAATGCAGTTATTGGAACAATAAGAGCAATAATAATATCACAGTATATCAACGACTTAGAAGAGTTTAAAAAAATCACAAACATAGATGTTGATGTATATCTTAAATTTGTCGAATCAGAAGAAATTAATGCGAAAGATAAAGTTAGCAAACTTGAAAATATCATGAATGAAGTAAGTAAAAGAATAACTGAAAAGAAAATAATAATTAGAAAAATAATGTGAAATCAGAACCACTCGCCTTTGTTGGTTTGCAACCAACAAACTGCAAACCGTAAATATCAAAAACCCTCACTGGCGCAAGCATGCAGCGTTGGAATTGTGCGCAGTGTGCTTGTGCATTATATTCCACTTTAATAATACTTGCATAGAATTTTCTTGCGTTAATAATCATGGCACAAGCACACCCCGCGATAGCTTTGCTGCATGCTTGCGCCAGTGTTAGGGCGAGCATGCAGCATTAGATTTGTACGTTCTGTGATTGCAAAGTAATCAATATAAATTGCTGTCCAACTTAATTTATTCTTGTATAAGAAAATTCATATAATGCCTTTAATGTTAAAGTTGTATTAGTTATCCTTACAATTTGACCAACTCTAACAGAACCTGTAGTGGGAGAAGATATATCAACAAACAAAATGTTGTTTTCAATTCTATAATTTTCCACTAAATGATAAATAATGAGGTTCATTGCTTTCTTGAACAACGGTTCTATCATCATTAAAAGTCATTGTAACATCTGCTCCATTTCTTTTCCACTTTCCAATAATTAATTCATTGATTTGTTCTTTCTTGCAGGCACTGAGTGATAACGCAACAGCTAAAGTGAGTATTAAATTCTTCATGTATGTCGATTCTTCATAACAAATATATTTAAATAAAGTGAAATTATCAACCTTCCCTCGTCTTTGTTGGTTTCCAACCAACAAACCATCAAACCGCAAAAGAGTTAGGTTTATGATTTTTACAGTGATAGAAGTAAAATTAACGAAGCGTGGCAATTAGCATTTGAGTTAATTTTAGCTTCGGTTGTTTTCGACGGTAGGAGAAAACAAATCACCTTTAAAATCATAAAAGATTTTGGGTGACTTTTTGGCTTCAAAAAGTTACAAAAGAAAATTTATTTATGACTGCCCGGTTACTCTCCTCACTGGCGCAAGCATGCAGCGTTGGAATTGTGCGCAGTGCTTGTGCCTTAATCATCCTTTAATAATACTTGCATAGAATTTTCTTTCGTTAACAATCATGGCACAAGCACACCCCGCGATAGCTTTGCTGCATGCTCGCGCCAGTGTTAGGGCTGGTGGTTGACAGGTGACATTTGCTTCGCGGTGGCTTCGCAAACTAAACTCCCGTAAGGGCGGAGCCTGGAGAAAGAATAATCAGATTATACTCTTATTTTAAAAGGATAAAATGTAACTTTAAATTAAGATGCAGGAACTCATCAATTTTATCACTAAATATATACAACCCGACGAGGACGAAATACACTACATCATTTCTGTCATTCAACATACCAATTACAGTAAAAATGATTTTCTCATCCGGCAGGGCGAGAGTTCCAACAAGCTGGTGTTTGTATTAAAAGGTGCTGCCAGAGCATACTACATAGATGAAAATGAAACGGAACACACCTGTGAGTTCATTTTTGAAAATCAAGCTGTCATTCATATTGAAGCATTTACAAAAAACACGCCTTCCATGGTGAACGTAATTACCATTGAAGACACAGAAATCATATGGGTAAGCAGAGATACGTTTTTTGAATTTTTAGAAAATTTCCCCGATACGAGAGTGCATTAAGAGAAATACTGATGAATTACATGTCATTGGAAATGGAGTACACAAAAATTGTCCGGATCAATTCATCCAGAGAACGATACGAAGCATTATTAAAGTCCAGACCTGACATAGTGCAAAGAGTGCCTCTCAAATACATCGCTTCTTATCTGGGTATGGCACTCGAAACCTTAAGCAGAGTCAGAGCCGGAAAATTATAATGTGTACTGCTCCTCTTCAATAGCTAACTATTAAAAATGCCGTATCTATTATTTGACCGGCGTCAAATATTTATCTAATGCCATAAGATACCTTTAACCGTAATAAACCGGTTACAAGATGGCAATACATTCTACTTCAGTAAAGAAAGAAAGTTATTATTTTTCTGTAGACGCAAAGTATCTGTTTGCTTTGCTAATGCCTGCTTTGGCGTTGATTTCAGTCAGCCTGCACGGAGCCTGGACATTTACGGCATTCCTATTCACATTCGGCATAGTTCCTTTTGTCGAAATGCTGTACAATGGCACTTCAGAGAACCTTAGCACCGAAGAAGAGCAGAGTGCCTTGAAGAATTTCTATTTCGACATGCTGGTTTACCTGAATATACCCTTGCAATTTCTTTTACTGGTGCTGTTTTTTAACAGATTAAGCAATCCGGAGACAACAACCCTGGAAATGATTGGCATGACCTTAAGCGTGGGCATCATGTGCGCCATTATCGGAACAAATGTTGGCCACGAACTGGCACATCGTCCTAAAAAATTTGAAATCATCTTAGGCAAAATGCTATTTGCCACCACTTTAAATATGCACTTTGCCGTTTATCACAATAAATGGCATCACAGGTATGTGGCGACTCCTTTAGATCCTGCAACGGCGAAGAAAGGGGAATCGTTGTACGCCTTTTTCACAAGATCTATTCCAGGCACTTATATCCTTTCCTGGAAGATGGAATATAAGCGCTTAAAGAAAGCAGGAGAAGGTTGGTTTTCCATGCATAATCTAATGTTGCGTGGTCAGCTTATCCAATTGATGATGTTATTGCTCATTTACCTTATCTGGGGAAAGTTTGCCCTGCTCGGATTCCTGGGAAGTTCTTTCTTGGGGATTTTAATCTATGAGGCCGGCAACTATATCGAGCATTACGGTATGGAAAGAAAGGAAGTGAAAGACGGCGTATATGAACGTTGTATGCCCTGTCATTCCTGGAACTCCAATCACGTTTTGGGCAGGATAATGCTGTATGAACTTTCGAGGCACAGTGACCATCATTACTTAGCCAGTCGTAAATTTCAAATATTAAGGCATTTTGAGGAAAGCCCTCAGTTGCCGGCAGGATATCCCGGAGCTATATTAATGGCGGCAATTCCTTCTCTTTGGTATAAGAAAATACATCCTCTTCTGGAGCTGAATAAAAGAAATTAAAACAATACGATTGAACCCGGAATAAATGAAAACTAAGGATGGAAAATACAGAATACAGAAAAGCAAATTAATATTTATTTCATTAATTCTTCTTACTACAGCCATTGCATGCAAAAAGGAAAATCCGGAATTTACAGGCTGCGGAGAAGGGAGCGGTGTAACAGATGTGCACCTGATGGAGAAAACCTATAAAGAAAACATGATTTTCAAAGCCGGATCTGATGGTTATCATACCTATCGTATTCCGTCCATCATCAAAACTAATTCGGGTACCCTTATCGCTTTTTGTGAAGGCAGGAAAAACAACAGCGAAGACTATGGCGATATTGACTTGGTGGCTAAGCGGTCAACAGATAATGGTATGACATGGAGCTCCCTGATCGTTATCTGGGATGACGGCAACTCAACTTGCGGAAATCCGACTCCTGTTGTGGATTACAATACCGGCACGATTTGGTTGTTTATGTCCTGGAACAGTGGCGTTAAAAATCAGAATGGCAACAACGGATTCTCTAAAATAGACACCTATGGTGACCGCAGGTTATTTTCAATAACAAGCACAGACGACGGAATCACCTGGACTGACCTAACTGATCGAACACTTGATTTGACCCCGGTTACATATACATGGGACGCCGTTGGACCCGGCAACGGAATACAGCTGACACAAGGCCCATATAAAGGCAGATTAATGATTCCGGCATGCGGAAGAACAATTTACAGTGATGACCACGGCACCAGTTGGCAGTATAAACTCATCAACGAAGGCACCTGTGAAGGATGCATTGTCGAATTATGTGACGAAACGCTCATGAGGAATGACCGTTCTGCTGGTTTATACAGAGACCAAAAAAGCCGTTTAGTTTCCATAAGTAAGGACTTTGGCATAACATGGTCACCTTGGGAAATACAGTCAAAACTGCCGGACCCTATCTGCCAAGCCAGCATTATCCGATATGATGAATCTTACCCTACCCGCTTAGTCTTTATTAACCCCAATACGTCCGGTCCGTTAAGGATAAACATGACCGTTCAAATCAGTTATGATAACGGAAATACATGGCCGGTAAAACGCTTGCTACAGTCCTGGATCGGAGGATATTCCTGTTTATGCAAAACACAAGATAACAACATTGCTTCCTTGCAGGAATATGGCGGACTTGACGCTCATTTAGGAACCACGGTATCTATCGTATACAGAGGGTTTAATCTATCCTGGATTATAAACGGCAAACCAGAACCCGTATTGTAACGACCAATACCATTGCCTATTCGATTAATATTGTGAAGAATGACTGAACGAAAAAAAACAACTATACTGGATTTTTTAAAATCATCTACTCACAAAAGTAAAGGCATGACTTCCAACGTATGTTTTGTGTCTGTAAATTCTACCGAACCCTGACCAGTGTCTAAGTCAATAATTCATATCTCTTATTAGAGATTATTTCCCAAAACCGACCTTAATGTCATACTGAGAACACAAATATATAATCATCCCGCATATTCGATAAAATTTATCTATTAATGACAATATCAGATTTACACCACCTTTTTCCACCTCAAGGAGGGAGATTCGGACAGTACAATATCTCTGAAATCTTTATCTTTATTACAAGATAAGACACGACGAAAACCGACCCAAAAACAGCAGCCTATATCCGGCAATCCGCCAGGCAGACGTTCAACGAAGCCTGGAAATTCCTGGATAAGAAAAGACTCAACCAGACAGAAAAAGCGACGATGGTGAACCTCGTGCATGCTTCCTTTTATTTATGGCAGCAGGTGCCTGCCTGCAACGCGACCAATACATCCATCAGTCTGTGGCAAATCTCCAGAGCCTACGCGCATATCGGCGACGGCACCAATGCCCTGTTGTTTGCAGAACAGAATATCCGGCTCTGCAAGGCTGAAAAGCCGGACGGGTTCTATACTGCCTATGCATACGAATCGGCGGCACGGGCACATATCCTTTCAGGCAGCAAAGAAAAGGCGGCGGTACAAATCCGCCTGGCATTAAAAGCCATTCAAAATACCGCTGAAAAAGAAACCAATTCATTTTTCAATGACATCACCGAATTAAAGAAGTTGTTGTAGTATTTTTAAACCATGTATACCTTAAAGAGAACCACTTCGGACAACGCGGATTTCATCTGCCTCGTCCAACTACTGGATGCATACCTGAGCGGCGTTGACGGGGATGAACATGCCTTTTATGCGCAGTACAACAAGACCGATAGTCTTAAATATGTGGTGGTTTGCTATGCAGAAAACAAGGCAGTCGGCTGCCCGGTTACAGTCTCATTCCAAATTACGGACAATATGAAAAAATCGAGAACAGTGCCTGTATGAAGAAAGTAATCCTGCCGGAAACTTAATGAAAGCGTAACAGGATTATAAATGAAGGTTATACAACTGTGTTATTTCCGTCGGTGACAAAGCCTTGCTGTAAATGAACAAGTCATCTATGCTACCCTCCCAGAAAACGGAACCACCACGGGAACCAATAAATAATTTTTCATTCATGTCATCGATAGTGCCGGGGTGATTTATCGTTTCGGCCAATACTCCGTTGATAAAGACTTTAATATCCGTTCCGTCATAGATGCCTGCATAGTGCGTCCATTCATCTGCGGTATATTCTCCGTAAGCACTCTCTGTACCAGGAATGGATATTGCCAGAGAAACCTTGGGATTATTATTACCGACAAGGAAATCACTGCAACCTATAAAGAAGTTTAAGGCGCCCGTTTGTTTGGTTTTGAACCAGAAAGCAATACTGACGGCATTTCCCGATTTGAATGACTTTTTATCAAAAACTACTTTTTGGTCAACACCATTAAAGCTAATCGCCTTATTGGATTTTCCAGTTACAAAAGACGGGGAACCGGTAGCCGCTCCATCCGGTGTAATTCCCTCTTCATCTTCGAGATTATCATCAAATCTGAAATAAGACACCAAACCGACAGTAGGGAATACTTCATCGGTACCGCTTTTTTTACAAGACATTACGGTTAAGGAAAGCACAGTCAGCAAAATAAAATAATTTTTTTTCATAACGTATGATTTTTGTTTGTTTATCAAAATTATAAAATTTATCCCTAAATGTCTGGCAATTCTTCTAATACCCGAATCTTATCTTCTCCCTGCGGATGGTATCATTCATATCTCTCCGCTTTTGTATGAACGAAACTTCAGAAAGTCTGCCTTTTGTGTCTCCGGTATAGACATATACGATTTCCGAATTGCCGTTTACAATCTTTGCAGGCAGCTTATTGGTGTAATTGGAAACCGGAAGCGCGGTGAGTATGTTAAAGAGTTCAGGGTTGCAGGAATGTGTCCCCCTAAGCAACAACAAATAAGGCAAGACGGAATGCAGGCTATACAAACCGTTTATAAGTGTATCTGTGGATTGACAACCATCGGACGGGTGGTTTGTATGAATGAATATGCTGTCTGACTTAAGATGGAACTCTTTGGTGTAATTATCAGCATCCGGCGTGCCGGCATAGTTATAACTGGCAATACGGGTGGCGGTATCGAATTGAAACGTATACGTGGAAGGAAAACCGGGCGACGGAAAATTCTCCTGGTAGTACTGAAGCGTGTATTTTACCGTGTCCAGTTTTATCTCCTGATAAGGGGCACTGCTGCCGCTGTAATTGAATAAAATTTTGTTTTCTGTGGCTAGTCTGGAATAATCATACACATATAAAAAATCATCAACACGAATACTGTCAAATTTATTTGTGCTGTCGTTATAAAAGTAAAAAATGGAATGCAGCAGGGTTTCCGCCGATGAAGATGTATTTACTTCAAAGATTTGAATTTTTTTTGGTTGTTTGCTGGTGGAAATCCGGATATCGCCGTCGTTTTTTTTACAAGCCAGGATAAAGATAAAAATCAACCAGGTATATTTTCGCATGAACATTTAACTGATTATTGCGGCACGACGCCGTTTCCATATACATTGGGTTTCTTACCCTTCCCACCCTTGTTCGGATTATTTGGGCTCTTAAGCTGCTGCTTGCGGTTTGCTTCTATTTTTTTCCAGTCATTATACTGATCTGCCGGACAACCCACTCCTTTATGACAGGACATCGCCAATCCTGAAAATAGAATTAATATGACAATGACAATTAGATTTTTATTTGTTGTGTTCATAAGTTAAAGATATAAAAAGAATAACAAAATTTTCCACTACAGGTTCACGATTGCGGTTGCCTCAATTTCGACCAGTAAATCATCCGAAATCAACTTTGAAATCTGGTACATGCCGGTTGCCGGCTTGATTTCACTAAAGAACTCTCCGTGTGCCTTGCCGATAGCCTCCCATTGGGCAATATCCGTACAGAAAATGCGGGTACGCACCACATCTTTCATTCCTGCCCCGTAATACTCCAGCACTTTCTCAAATTTCTCCAGAATACATCTCGTCTGCAGGTATACATCCCCTTTTCCAACCACTTCGCCGTTCACACTGGCAGTAGTACCGGATATCTCAATTGTATTTCCAACTTTTACTGCCCGCGCATATCCTATAATCGGCTCCCAGGGAGATCCTTCCGTAAATGTTTGTCTATCCATGAAATAAAATTAGGAAAAAGTACAGAGAATCAATCCGCTAACACAACTTTTAATACTTCGTTAACTATTTCAGACTCATATCCTTTCTGCAGGGCAAACAAGACAAGTTTTTGCCGCTTCTTATACGGGTCCGTTTCTTTGATAGTCCTAAGCTTTTTTTGCAATAAATCTTCAAGCCGTACCGCATACACCGTCGTCTATCTGCTCCAGGGAGTCTCGTATTTTATCCGAATCAATTTTCTTCACCTTTAATTCCATCTCTATCTTTTTCTTCCCCATTTTTTGATGGAATTCTTACCTCGGACAAAAGCATTGGTAAAGCGGGTTTCGTCCAAAAAATTATTCTGAGACAAATGATTCAGGTAAAAGCCATAATCCTTTTCATCCACTTTAAGCTGATATAATTTTTGTTTGACCTCCGCCATGCAGCGCTCGCGGTAACTGCAAAACGATTCAAGTTTCTGAATAATCTGTTCTTTGGAAAATGGAAACGATTTCATGCTGATGGATGGCCGATTCAAATATCCCACACCGGATTTCTTTTTGTCTTAATCATAAAGCGGAGGTTCAGCACAAATGTCAAAATCAGGTAAATGATAATAGGCGAACCCAGCGCGATAAAAGAGGTGTAAATAAAAAACATCCGTACCTTTTTGGAAGGAATGGATAGTTTTCTTCCAAGATACGAACATACACCATACACGCTCATTTCAATGATATCACGCAATGACCTGAACCTAAACAATTTAAACGGTTTTTCTAACACAAACTAAAGTTAAACATTATTCGCATATATTTTGCTGCCGGTATTGCTTAAAATCTTATGTCCGATGGCGCAATGCAGGCAACGTTTCCGGGCACAATAGTTATCGAATAATTCCATGTAAGCCTGGCTGTCAGATGCATAGTGTGAAGCAAGTTGCGCTGCCTCAAAGACAGCGGTTTTGGAATTTTGTTCCGCCGGTATCTGGCGCAACAAATCAATCGCTTTTCTATAAACTTTTCCGATAATATATTTACCATAAGCATACAACAATGGGATAAAGACATTGATTTGCAAAACCGCCTTAAAATCATGCCCCATCTTTTTGGATTTTAATTTACTCATCTTATCAAATACATAATGAGTGTCCCAATATTCCGAAACAGCAATCGTTTCGGCCATTGAATCAAAAAAATCTTCTTCGATGATTTTATGCAGCAATGGCATCTGCTGAATGAACTGCGCAAACCAGGCTAGACGAATGGTAGGGAAAGAAACGGGACGTATCCGCAGAAACTGCCATTGATGTTCGCTCATTTGTTTTAGTCCATATTTATGTTTGAGAAATAGGTACTCCTCTTTCAAATCTCTCGGATAAATTTCCACGAAATCCTTATTCAGAAATCCGGCAACCCCGAACAATAATGCTTCCATCTGGAAACTGTGCGCCTTATGTTTCATCAATAGTTTGTAATCCAACAACCTGGTCAGTTGCTCAAACTGTTCTTTATTGATGTGGCTGCCAAAATATTTTCCCAGCAACTGATAGCAGGTCTGCTCCCAATCACTTCCATTTGCTGACAAATTTAAAAGAATATCTTCAGACTTTCGCTCCAATCGTTCTATGATTAACCGTTCTTTCCAATTCTCCAGCACAAAATCATCTATCGAATTTATCGAATCCCCGCAAATCAATGTTTGATGGGATTGCATCATAGCTTTATATCTGTCGAGTAAAATCATTGGGATTCGTCCGTTCAGCTCCAATGTTGGAAGTCGTTGTATCTGAACATCATTAAAGTATACCACATGTAGAATCACATTATCATACTTCCTGTCATCCTGATGACTGTGCAAATTCCAATCCGATGCATGAACATGCAGTTCAATAGTACCTGCCAGCACCACATCATCGATTCTTATTTTTGCATTCCAAAAATCAGGACCGCCGTCCGTATTGTATTTTCCAAAATCAACAATCTGCAACTCACTCCCCAAAGTTGTTTTAAGTTCGCTTGTATTAAACAATTTATGCTGCCAGATATAATGCAATAACTGCTCTCTCATACAGAATCCTTTTTCTATTGAGAGACAACAAGTATTATAATTCCATAAATCCTTACCCTTTTTAACATTTAATACCGAATCTGCTCATCAAAAAAAAGCAATCCATGATGGATTGCTTTTTATAAAATCATACGCTCTGTATTCTAGAACGGACATTGTTTACACGGGTCTACCTGCATATCGAAACGTTCGAGGATTTGAGGTTGATGCTGCCGCCCACTACCCTGAACTCCGTCCTTCGGTTTCGCTGGTGTTCGTATTCCGAACAAGGCACACCGTCCTTACAGTCATTCCTCGGCTCTGTCTCCCCATAACCCTTCGGCTTCAGCCTCGTCTTGCCTACCCCCTGGCTATCAGCCAGTCCACCACGCTCTGCGCACGTCGCTGCGACAGCTTGATGTTGTACTCATACGGCGCTCTCGCATCCGTGTGTGAGCCGATCTCCACCACCGCATCCGGGTTCTCCTGCATGAAGCCCAGCAGTTTCGTCAGCTCCCGCTCCGACTCCTGACGGATATACCATTTGTCAAAGTCATAGTAGATATCCTTCAGCTCTATCGCTCTCATCGTATCCTCTTCCGTCGGGATTCTGTCCAGCAACACTTCCACCTCTTTCGGGTTCACCCCGCATTTGCGGTCTATGACACATTCCCCGTCATCCTTGATCACATTCACGCTACCCGGAAGGTAGCCCTGGGAGTTCGCCACCACGATGTAATCGCAGTCGCACCTAACCACCTCGCAGATCTTCCCGTTCGCATCCGTCGTAAACGCACGCGTCCACCCTTCACACTGGCTCGACAGCAGTATCTTCGCATTCGGCAGCGGCTCGTTGCCCTTCG
The DNA here is from genome assembly GCA_016719635.1 of Sphingobacteriales bacterium. Taxonomy (NCBI): domain Bacteria; kingdom Pseudomonadati; phylum Bacteroidota; class Sphingobacteriia; order Sphingobacteriales; species Sphingobacteriales bacterium. The sequence goes on from JADJYT010000011.1 coordinate 28,236, forward strand.
GAGTCTTGCCAAGCACCGTCACGCTCATCGCATATGCCTTCGATTTCTCCAGCGGGATCTTTACAAACACCTTCCCGCCGGGGCCTACGCCCTTCGTCGTTGCCGTCACCTTATCGTTCGTCACATAACCGTCCGCCGCCGCACTGAACGTATAGTCCGTATTCCTCAGCACATTGAACTCAAACTCCCCATCGCACTCCGTCGTCGTCCGGCCCTGCTCGTTGCCGTCTGATTTCGACTTCATCACCACACTGCTCGTGCAGATAGGCTCCCCCGTCTTCGCATCCACTACGATGCCTTCCAGATAAATGCCATCGTCCGTAAAACTATAGATGTCATCCAGTCCCTTGCCATCCGGGCGGTCGGACGTAAAATAGCCATAGCTCTTGTCCGTGCCGTAGTGCAGCCCGAAGTCGTCATAACTGCTGTTCACAGGTGCTCCGATATTGCGGATCTTGCCAAATTTGCCCGTCTTCTCATTTTTTCTCACCCGGAAGATATCCAGACCGCCAAGGCCTCCGTGTGCATCCGAGGAGAAGTACAGCTCACCGTCCTTGTCAACATACGGGAACATCTCCCGCCCTTCCGTATTGATATCAGGACCCAGGTTCTTCGGTACTCCCCAGCTATCCCCCTCTTTCTTCGTCACATAGATATCCGTCATCCCATAGCCGCCAGGCATGTCGCTCACAAAATACAGCGTATTGCCATCCGGCGTCAGCGCAGGGTGACCCACACTGTACTCATCGTTGTTGAACGCAAAATTCTTGTCGTTCTTCCATGTACGTCCTTCCACGTCCGATTCATAGATCTTCAGCTTCACGATCTTATCATCGCTCGACTTCACCTTCTTGTCGATATAATTATTTCTTGTAAACAGCACCTTCCTGCTGTCCGGCGTGAACGTCAGCGTGCCTTCGTGGTACTTCGTCGCCGCATCCCCCTTCATTCGCTGGGGTTTGCCAAAACCCGTCTTGTCGCCTTTCACATACCACATATCAAAAAACTCCGTCCCCGTCCAGGTGTGCTCCCGGCTGATCGCCTTCGCACTGTCCCGCGATGAAGAATAGATCAGCCCGCCGTCAAAACTCACAGAGCTAAAATCATAACCCGCACTGTTGAACGACAGGTTCTTGACCGTATAGCGGTCACGGCTCTGCAGGTACTGTCCGTAGTCAGAGCACGCTTTCATCTCATTGGCAGAGCGCCTGTCCTCCGGTACCTCCGCACTGTACTTCGCATACCACTTCGCAGCCTCTTCATACTTCCCGTTCACCTGCAGCATCTGCGCATAGTACAACTTGTACTTCGGCTCCACATCTCCCTTGCTCACCGCCTTGCCATACCAGTACTCCGCCTTGTCATAACGGGACGTCAGGCGGTAGCAGTCGCCAAGGTGCGCCATCGCACGGGCGCTGTCACGCTTCTCCAGGTAGCGCTCGTACAACGGGATCGCCTCGTGGTACGCCAACGACTTGTACAGTTTCTCTGCTTTGCCATACCCGCCGATTTCAGGCTCCTTCGTCCCGCCGCCTTCGATGTCTTGTGCCCGCAGTGCGCCTTACGGAAACAGCATACTGATGGTCAATACCAATAATCTGCTGATGAGAACGGTTGTCTGTTTAGTATTCATAGCTTGCTTTATTCTTTTTTTTTCTTAAGCGATTCTTCGCTTATCCTTGTTTTCCTTGTCCTTTTGTTGTCTAGAAATATCGCGGCGTGATCACTTTCTTCTTCTCAAATCCAAAATCATATCCCAAGATGATCTCATGGCTCCCCGTTGTTATAATTGCCCAGCTTCGTCAGCGTGTAATCATACGAGTATCCTATCATCAATTGCTTCGTCGGCCATACTTCCAGCATCACGTCAAAACTGTCGGCGTTCTCCAGTTTAACTCCGTTGTTCTTGTTGCCGAACGACGTGCGGTACTGCCCCCCGATATTCACCCGGTTATAAATCAACAAACTCAGGTTAAAGTCCATCGTGTGCGGTATCTTATTCACTGACCCTGCGCTCGCCAAATAGCGGTACTGGATCTGAGGACGAATCTTCAGCACCTTGCCCGCCGGAATAACTCCTCCCACCATCGCCACAAAGTGTGCGGTGCGTTTTGAACTGCGCGTAGTGCTGCCTCTCGCTTCCAGGTCTCCCTTGATGAAGTTCGGCACACTCGCCCCTATATAAAAGTTCGGATGGTAGATGTATAAGCCCACGCCTACGTCCGGAAGCACCTTGCTCACGTTCGGTGCCGGAGATGGTTCATTTTCTGCCGTCACCTCACCCGCACCGTTGTACTTGTACCACATGATTCCCGCATTGATCCCGATGCTCAGCTTCACCTTCTTGCCCAAACCTACCCGGTACGCATACGTCGCATTAAACTGGTTCTTGTGCTCCAGACCCAACCGGTCGTTCACAAACCAGAAACCCAGCGCAAAATGCTCGTTCTTCAGTGGGCTGTGGATGCTGAAACTCGTCGTCTTCGGCGCCCGCTATCCCGCCCAGCTTCGTGCCCGACCACTGGTCGCGGTACAGGGCACGGATACTCAGCACTTCACGTGCTCCCGTATAGCCCGCATTCTGTGGCAGCTTGTTGTACATGAACTGCGTGTACTGCGCATCCTGCTGGCCTCGCGCTTCCAATGACAGGATCGCTACCATCACCATAGTCGCGATTATCTGTGTACTTAGCTTTTTTATCATCGCTTTGCTCTTTTTATTTTTTTATATTCTTCCTTTCGGCAGAACGAAGGCAGTCCAGTTGATACTGCCTCCTTCCGCCTTCTCCTTTATTTATCTGCGCAGCGATATAAAGCCTGCCTTATTAATCTCTTCCTCGCGGCTGTTGATGTACTTCAGCACATAGTAGTACGTGCCTTCCGGTAACGGTGAGCCCTGATAACGGCCATCCCAATCATTCAGATAGCCCTCACTGCGGTAAACCTCGATACCCCAACGGTTGTATACATCGAACTGTACCGCTCCCTCGCCGCATGGTATCACAAACACATCGTTGATGCCATCGCCGTTCGGCGTAAACGTATTCGGGATGATACAGCCTTCCACCGTGATGAACACCCACGCCGTGTCGCTGCCTTCAGGATCACAAATCTGATACTGGAAGCTGTCTACTCCGCCGAAACCCACTGCCGGTGTATACTCTATCGTACCGTCTGCATTCACCAACACCGTACCGTTTGTCGGCTGCGTAACTATCGCATCCGGACACAACCGCAGGCTGTCCTCATCCGTCTGGATATCATTCTGCAACACAACTATCGTGACAGGGGTCTCCGGATCCGTACTCGTCGTATCGTTAACCGCTACTGGTGGTAAACCCGTTACCGTAATGATAACCGTCGTCTCCGTACACTCCTCCGTCTGGGTATTGCAAACTTTAATACATAATGTATCCGTCGTTTTATTAGGACCAACCGTAAATGAGACAGCCTGTTGTATCAATAGACCAGACACCATCATGGATAGTGGTGCCGCTTGTTGCGTCATCACAACTGGTTACCCCTCAACATTCATTGTGTCTGATGGTAAGAAACTGCAGATTCTAATAGACGTCTTAACGATATTGGTATCTCTGATAGTATCTGTCACAGGCGTCACATTGATATAGACCACTCCTGTATCGCACAAGCCATCGTTATCACATATGACTATACAGATACTGTCTATGCCATTATAATTGGTATTAGGTGTGTAGGTCAGACATACTGTATTACCGGTAACTGTTGGTCCGCTGGTTATTGTACCATTTCCAGGTCCGCATGCCACACTTGTTGAATGTGTGTCATTCACATCAACATCTATGAATGGTATACAAACCGTAATAGTCGAATCTTCCGGTGTCGTTACTGTTGTATCCGGTACTACCGGAGGATCGTTCAGAAGTAATATTTGTATCCTAACAATTGCTGTATCACAATCTCATTGCTGTCACAAATCTGATAGATGATACTATCCAAACCATTGTAATTGATATTTGGAATGAATACTATCTGATCGTCTGACGGGTCATTCGGTGTTCCGCCATCATTAACAGTTGCAATACCATTTGTAGGTTGCTGTGTGATTGCTATCGTCCCTGTGTTAGGTCCGTCATCGCCAAACGTATCATTTACCAACACCGGCATAATGACACTTTCATCTTCAGGTACAATAGTACTGTCTGCATCAGCTAATGGCAGATAACAATTTGCAGCTGTAATATTGGTAGTAATTATACTATCACAACCATTTATAGCTATCAATGTATCAGTGTAGATACCAGGTGCTGTATATGTATTATTACCTACCGATATCGACTGTCCTGTACATAATGCAATGTTTTGAGTAAATAACGATTTTGGCAATAAGGTCGTGATCGTTGTCACCACACTGTCGCAGCCATACTGGTTCGTTAAGGTCGTTACCACCGTGCCTGTATCTGCAGGGTTGCAGCTCGTTGCATTCACCGTTACCGCATCGCTCGGCAATAAGGTCGTGATCGTTG